>DASSYJ010000067.1:0-22507 GCA_035703305.1 Ornithinibacter sp.
GTCGACGTACGCGATGTACGCACCCCTCGTCGAGGAGGGACAGGGGCTCTTCGCCCGCCACTCGGTCGCCCAGCTCCTCGAGATGCGCGACATCCTCGACGCGATGCGGGAGATGACCGACCGGCACCGCGAGCGCCTGACGGCGACGGACTGAGCAGGCTCCCCGGCATCCGAAGCGCTGAGCGGGCCCCCGGCATCCGAAGGAGGGGTGGCCCGGCATCCGCAGCGCTGAGCGGGCCCCGGCATCCGATGGACAGGGCGGCCCTCCGCGTCCGTCGCAGGTCGGGCCGGGCGTCGCGCGGACGTAGACTCGAGGCGTGACCATCTCTCCGGGTCGCTCCCGGTCCGACGCGCGGTGCCCCATCCGCGTCGGCGAGCCGTGCACGCTCTGCGTCCCGGGGGCGACCGGCCCGACGGACTGCGGCCTCGTCTACCTCGTCATGGACGACCCGGAGCTCCGCGAGGCGCTGACGGAGAACCGCCGCACCCGCAACGCGCGCGGCTGAGCGACGGCATCCGGCTGGACACGAGAACCTTCAGGTTCGCAGGGGTTCTGATCCCTTGCGGACCTGACGTTTCCCGCATCGGGCGACAAAGTTGAGGTCGGGGGCGTCGAGGTCAGTGGCGAGGTGGGAGCGCGGATGTCACGAGGGCTCGCGCGGCCTCCCTGGCGGCGGCCGGCGCAGCGGGGTCCGCGTCGAGCGCCCCGCTGGCGAGACCGCCGTCGAGCAGGAGCGTGATCGAACGCGCGAGCCGTGCCGGGTCACGAGCACCCGCTCGCTGCGCCAGGTCGCGGACCCACTCCAGCACGGCCGACTTGTGGGCGACCGTGCGGTCGTGCACCGGTGTACCGGGCTGAGACTCCGCGGCCGCGTTGATGAAGGCGCACCCGCGGTAGCCCTCCCGCCGGCAGGCGGTGCCGAGGGCGTCGAAGAGCCCCACGAGCTGGTCGGCCGGGTCGTCGCCGGCCGCCCGGGCCGCGTCGTGGAGCTGCCCCGACCAGATGCCGTCGACCTTGTCGAGGTAGGCCACGACGAGGTCGTCCTTGGCGGGGAAGTGCCGGTAGAAGGTCGCCTTGGCGACGCCTGACTCGGCGATGATGAGGTCGACGCCCACCGCCCGGATGCCGCGCGCGTAGAAGAGCGCGAAGGCGGTGTCGAGGATGCGCTCGCGGGCAGCGGACGGCCGAAGGGTGGGTGCGGGTGCCGTGGCGGTGGACATCGTGCTCCTTCGGGGCTCCTCGGGCTCGATGCCGACTATACCTTGCAATGAGACAGATCTGTCTGTACGTTGGTCCTTGAAAGAGACAGACCTGTCTACCGACAGGCACCCCAGACCCCCAGGAGCACCCCGTGAAGATCGCAGTCCTCGGCACCGGCATGGTCGGCCAGGCCCTGGCCGGCCGCCTCTCCGGCCTCGGCCACGACGTCACCATCGGCACGCGCGACCCGCAGGCGACCCTTGCCCGCACCGAGCCCGACGGCATGGGCAACCCGCCCTTCTCCGC
Source organism: Ornithinibacter sp. (assembly GCA_035703305.1). GTDB lineage: Bacteria > Actinomycetota > Actinomycetes > Actinomycetales > Dermatophilaceae > Fodinibacter. The sequence goes on from DASSYJ010000067.1 coordinate 1,508, forward strand.
CTGGGTGGCGGACCACTCCGACGTGTCCCTGGCGACGTTCGCCGACGCCGCGGCCTCGGCGGAGCTCGTCCACAACGCGACGAACGGGTACGGCGCGCTGCCGGCCCTCGAGGCGGCCGGAGCCGACAACCTCGCCGGCAAGGTCGTCGTCGACATCTCCAACCCGCTCGACTTCTCGAAGGGCTTCCCTCCCACCCTCTTCGTCAAGGACACGGACTCGCTCGGCGAGCAGCTCCAGCGGGCCTTCCCCCAGGCGCGGGTCGTGAAGACGCTCAACACCCTGAACGCCAACCTCATGGTCGACCCGGCCGCCCTCGGCGCGGAGTCGTCGGTCTTCGTCTCCGGGGACGACGCCGACGCCAAGCGGACGGTCACCGAGCTGCTCCAGAGCTTCGGCCACACCGACGTCATCGACCTCGGCGACATCACGACCGCACGCGGGTCCGAGATGCTGCTGCCCATCTGGGTTCGGCTCATGGGCGTGCTCGGCACGGCGTCGTTCAACTTCAGGGTCGTGCGCTGACATGACGGACACTCCGACGATGGAGGGCAGGACCGTCCTCGTCACGGGCGGGACCGGTGGGATCGGGCTGGCCACGGCCGCCGGTCTCGCCGGCCTCGGCGCCCGGGTGGGCATCGTCGGGCGGGACACCTCGCGCGCCGAAGCCGCTGCCGACGGGATCCGCTCCAGGGGCGGCGTGGTCGACGTCTTCGTCGCCGACGTCTCGTCCCAGCGGGAGGTGCGGTCGCTCGCGGACCGGGTGCTCACGGCATACCCACGGCTCGACGTGCTCGTCAACAACGTCGGTGGCTACTGGGCGACGCGGCACCAGACCGAGGACGGCCTCGAGCACACGTTCGCCGTGAACCACCTGGCACCGTTCCTGCTGACCAACCTGCTGCTCGAGCGGCTCCGCGCCAGCGCGCCGGCCAGGGTCGTCACCGTCTCGTCGGGAGCCCAGTCGATGGGACGCATCGCCTTCGACGACCTCCAGGGGGAGCGCAGGTACGACGGCCAGAAGGCCTACAACCAGTCCAAGCTCGCCAACGTCATGTTCACGTACGAGCTGGCCCGTCGCCTCGAGGGATCCGGCGTGACGGCGAACGTCCTGCACCCCGGTGTCGTGCGCACCGCCTTCGGCCAGGAGGACTCGGGCGGCTGGATGCGGGTCATGCTGCCCCTCGTGCGCCCGTTCCTGAAGAGCCCCGAGCGGGGGGCCCAGACGTCGATCTACCTCGCCTCCTCCCCGGAGGTCGCCGACGTGTCGGGGCGGTACTTCGCCAACAGCCAGCCCAAGGAGTCCTCGCGCGCCTCCTACGACAAGGATGCCGGGGCACGCCTCTGGGCGGTCTCCGCCGAGCTCGTGGGGCTCAGCTCGGCGGAGGCGGCCTGAGCCTGGCGGCGGGGCGCACGCTCATGGCGCCCGCCCACGGCCGTACGTCGCGACGACCCTGGTGGCCATCAGCGTGATCCACCGGTCCGGTTGCCCCGCAGGGGTGGCCGGGAGGTGCGTGGCGCCCGGGTACGGCCGGTTCGCCGGCCACGTGCCGTCCTCGCGGCGCCGGCCCTCGACCACGGCGATCGCGTCGTCCATGCGCGGGTCGTACGGCACACCGGCGTCCGCGAACGCGTCGAGGCAGCGCAGCACGTCGAAGTGCCAGCGGGAGGGGTGGTGCAGGCGGGTGAACTCGGTGTCCATCGGCCGGCCGGTGCGCTCGCTGCGGTAGAGGTGGTGGCGCAGGAGGAGCTCGACGGCATCCGAGTGCACCGTGGCGAGCTCGTCCGACCGGTGGCCGTGGCCGCTCCGCCGGTACTCGGTGATGCCCTCGAGCACCGAGAGCGTCGTGTGCACCGAGGAGTGCCGCGCCCCGGCCCGGTTGAACCTGCAGTTGAAGCCGCCGTCCGGCATTCGCTGTCGCAGGAGGAAGTCGACGACGCCGGCGACCCGCTCGGGGTCTCCGCCGAAGTAGGACGAGTAGTTCAGCGCCATCCCGTTGACGCACGCGTCGCTCTGCCTGATGGTCCTGCTCGGGTTGAGCCCGCCGTCGGGCCCGACCTCGCCGGCGAGGATGAGGTCGACGGTCTCCCGTGCCTGCGGCGTGCCGGGGCCGATCCCGAGGTTCTTCAGCTCGAGAAGGGTGTAGTGGCTCGAGGTCCACTTCGGCTGGTAGAAGCCGCGTCCCCAGTGGCCGTCCGGGCCCCTCGCGGCGAGGATGGCGGCGCCGTCGCCCTCGGTCGCGATCCGCGCCTGCAGCGTCGGGACGTCACGGTGCAGGAGGTCGCGGTGGGTCCGGAACTGCACGGACACGTCGCCCGCGAGCAGCCAGTCGAGCACCGGAGATCGGGTCACGCGCCCCAGCATCGCAGGGCGGTCGGTCGGCCGGGGCGGTCGTCGGCCTCCACCCCCGAAAGACGAGGATCGACCCCCCGGTCATGCCTCGGGGGTCGATCCTCGTGGTGTGCGCAAGGGGGGATTTGAACCCCCACGCCCTTTCGGACACTGGCACCTGAAGCCAGCGCGTCTGCCGTTCCGCCACTTGCGCGTGACGCTCGCGTGAGCCGTCCCAGTGTGCCCGATGACCCGGAGATCCGACAAAGCGGGTCAGGACATGGCCGGCGCCTCGGTCCCCGAGAACCCGCACTCGCCACGGTTGCCTCGCGGCTTGAGGTGAACGCCCGGCAGGGCCGGCGCCGGGATGCGGGGCACCGGCCCGGCATACCCGTCGACCCGGCCGAAGCGACCGGGCTCGTCCGCGGACCGACTCTCGCCACCCTGCCACGCCTCCCGGGCCGCGACGACCTCCTCGTGGGAGCGGCCGATGAAGTTCCACCACATGACGACCTCCTCCCCGAACGGCGCGCCCCCGAGCACGAGCACGCGCGCCCCCCCGGCGCCGGCCGCGAGCCTGACCGAGCCGGTGTGCCCGCCGGCCCCCACGACGCCGAGCTCGGCGCGGGCGAGGCCCCGACCGTCGAGGGCGACCGAGCCCGTGTCGACGAGCACCGACACCTCGAAACCTTCGGCCACCGGCACGTCCACCGCGGCGCCGGAGTCGAGCACGACCTCCGCGCCCACCAGCGGCGACTCGACCCGCACCGGGGACGTGGCGCCCCACAGCGACCCCACGAACACCTGGGCCCGCACCCCGGCGGCGACCTGGAGCACGTCCGGCACGTGGTGCTCGAACCTCGGCTCGACATCCGCCACCGAGGACGGCAGCACCACCCACAGCTGGGCGCCGTGGAGCACCGTCGTGGCCGGGGTGGAGACCTCCGAGTGGGAGATGCCGCGGCCGGCCGTCATGAGGTTGACCTCGCCGGGTCGCACCATCGCGAGGGTCCCCAGCGAGTCACGGTGCTCCACCTCGCCGCTGAAGAGCCATGACACCGTGGCGAGCCCGCAGTGCGGGTGCGGCGCGACGTCCATCCCACCCGTGGCGGACACGTCGTCAGGGCCGTAGTGGTCGACGAAGCACCAGGCGCCGACGAACGACCGCTGCCTCGCGGGAAGGGTTCTCCGCACCGTCATCGCCCGCGGGCCCCCGAGCGGCACCTCGCGGGGCACGATCACCTGCACGCCGTCGTTCATCCGACCACGGTACGGGCCGCGCCAGTGAGGATGCACCCAGCGCTGGCGGATAGTCTTGCGAGGCCGACCGCCGACCGGAGCCGACATGGAGGAGGTGCGCCGATGGGGCTGTTCGACCGTCTCGAGGCGGGTCTCGAGCGTGCCGTGCAGGGCACCTTCGCCAAGCACCTGCGCTCCGCCGTGCACCCCGTGGAGATCGCGAGCCACATCCGGCGCGCGATGGACGACCGCGCCGTCACGAGCTCGGGCCGCGCGATCGTGCCCAACGTCTTCACCATCGAGCTCTCCCCGGGCGACTACGACCGCCTCGCACCCGACCTCGCCGGCGTCGAGGAGGACCTCGTCGCCGCGGCCGAGGAGCACTGCGACGGCCAGCGCTACCAGCCGGCCGGTCCGATCGACATCATCTTCGAGGAGCACGGCGACCTCGAGACCGGTGTCTTCCGGATCCGCCCCTCCAAGGCGTCCCGTCCCCGCGCCACGGGCCTGACCGGCCAGGAGCGCGCCGTCAGCCCGCCGGCCCAGCCGGGGTATGCCGGTGCCCCACCCGCCGCTGCTCCGCCACCCCCCGGTGTGGGGGCCGTCGGTGCCGGGGCCGTCGGTGCCGGGGCCGCCGGAGCCGCTGCTCCTGCCGGTGCGGGCGCCGCGCCCCCGCCACCGTCCTCGGTCCCGTCCTGGGCCAGCCCGCCCGACGCGGACGGCCTCGGTGCCACGGCACGGCATCCGGAAGCGGCCCCGCCGCCCCCGGCCCGGGCCAAGCGCGTCAACCCCGCCGACCGGCCGTGGCTCGACGTCGACGGCGAGCGCTACCCGCTCATGGGCGCGATCACCATCCTCGGACGCGACGACAGCGCCGACATCATCCTCGACGACCCGGGCATCTCCCGGCGGCACAGCGAGCTGCGCGTCACGACCGACGGCCCCCACTTCGTCACGACGATCCGCGACCTCGGCTCGACGAACGGCACCTACCTCAACGGCGAGCGCATCACGAGCGAGCACCTCGAGGACGGTGACCGCGTCACGGTGGGACGCACCTCCATCACGTTCCGCGGCGGTCGGAGGTGACCGCGACGTGCTGAGCGAGCTCACCCTGACCGTCATGCGGCTGGGCCTCCTCGCGCTGCTCTGGGTCTTCGTGTTCGCCGTGGTCGGCGTGCTGCGCGGCGATCTCTACGGCACGCGGGTCAAGCGACGCGCCTCCGGGGGCGGCAAGGCCGCGCGGTCCGCACCCCCCGGCGTCACCCCCCGCCCCGTGACCCGGGCGGCCGGTCGCGACCGCCGGACGCGACGCGGCAAGGGTCCGACCCGGCTCGTCGTCACCGCGGGGCCGCTCGCCGGCACCACCCTCCCGCTCCGACCGGCGGGCACCCTCATCGGGCGCAGCCCGGAGTGCGCGCTCGTCCTCGACGACGACTACGCCTCGGGTCGGCACGCCCGCATCTTCCAGTCCGACGACGGCCAGTGGATGGTCGAGGACCTCCGCTCCACGAACGGCACCTTCCTCGGCGCGACGCGCCTGACCGAGCCTCGCGACGTGGCGGTCGGCAGCGTGCTGCGGATCGGCCAGACCGTCGTGGAGCTGCAGAGGTAACGGATGACGTTCGCGTTCCACTACGCCGCCCGGTCCGACGTCGGCATGGTCAGGTCCAACAACGAGGACTCGGCGTATGCCGGACCCCACCTCCTCGCGATGGCCGACGGCATGGGTGGCCACGCGGGCGGCGACATCGCGAGCTCGACCGTCATCGCCGCGCTCGTCGACCTCGACGACGAGGCGCTCGGCGGGCGCGACGTGAGCCAGGCCCTCCTCGACCGGATCCTCGCCGCCAACGCCGAGCTCGGCGAGCACGTGCGGGACGAGCCGCGCCTCGACGGCATGGGAACCACCCTGATCGCGCTGCTCCGCACCCGCGACAAGATCGTCATGGCCCACATCGGCGACTCCCGCGCCTTCCTCGCACGCGACGGGGTCGTCACCCAGATCACGAAGGACCACTCGTTCGTCCAGAACCTCGTCGACGAGGGCCGGATCACCGCGACCGACGCCACGACCCACCCCCAGCGGTCGCTCGTCACCCGGGTGCTCACCGGGGCACACGACGACGAGCCCGACCTCGTCGTCCGCCAGGGCCGGATCGGCGACCGCTACCTCATCGCCTCCGACGGCCTCACCGACTACGTCGCCCGCGACACCGTCGACGAGGTGCTCACGACCGTGGCCGACCCGGGCGAGTGCGCCGACCAGCTCGTCGCCCTCGCCCTGCGGGCGGGGGCGCCCGACAACGTCACCGTGGTGGTGGGCGACCTCGTCGACATGGACCGCACCGGCACCCCGCCCACGCAGCCGCAGGTCGTGGGCGCCGCAGCGGTCCGCAGGACCGGCACCCGACCCATCCCCACGACCCCCGCCGCCAAGGCCGCCGCCCTCACGCGGGAGGCGACCGGAGGCGTCGACGAGTCCGAGGGGGTGACCCTGGCCGAGGAGGGGCCGCGCTCCCGCCGCGGCACCCTGCTGCGGGTCGCGGCCGCCGTGCTCGTCACCGCCGTCGTCATCGCCGGTGGGTCGTATGCCGCGTACGCCTGGTCCCAGCAGCAGTACTACATCGCGGCGCGGGACGGCGTCGTCACGGTGTTCAGGGGTGTCGACCAGACGCTCGGGCCGGTCTCGCTCTCCCGCACCGAGCTCGCGACGACGATCGCGGTCGACGACCTCCCGCCGTCCTACCAGGAGAGCCTCCAGAAGGGCATCGAGGTCGACGACCGGGCCGCGGCCGACGAGCGCGTGGACGACCTGCGCCTCCAGGCCCTCGCCTGTCGCTGGGCCCAGGCCAACGGCGAGACCTGCCGCACGGTGCCCGCGACCTGGACCCCGCCGACCGCGACGCCCACCCCCACCCCCAGCGCCACGAACCCGACGCCGACCCCCTCCTCCTCCCTGCGAACCCCCGCGCCGAGCGGGACGTCGAGCCCGGTGACGTCATGAGCGTCGTGTCGTCCTACACCCCCCGCCACGGCCGCAACGTCGAGCTCGGCCTCCTCTTCGGGGCGGTCGCGATCGTCGGGCTGGCGTACGTCAACCTCGGGCTCGCGACCTCGGGCAGCGTCCCCCCGTCGCTCGTGGCCATCGGGCTCGGCTACCTCGGCGTCGCGGTCGCGTTCCACGTCGTCCTGCGCTGGCGGGCGTCCTACGCCGACCCGTTCATGCTCCCGATCGTGGTGCTGCTCAACGGGCTCGGGCTCGTGATGATCCACCGCCTCGACATCGCGAACGGCCGGTCCATCACCGACGGCATCGCCCTCAGGCAGCTCATGTGGAGCGCGCTCGCCGTCGGCATCGCCGCGGTCGTGCTCATCGTCGTGCGGGACCACCGCATGCTGCGCCGCTACACCTACCTCGCCGGCGCGATCGGCTTCCTGCTCCTCGTGCTGCCGCTGTTCCCGGTCATCGGCACCTCGGTCTACGGCTCGCGCATCTGGATCAAGATCGGCGGCTTCTCGTTCCAGCCCGGTGAGATCGCCAAGCTGGCGCTCGCGATCTTCTTCGCCGGCTACCTCGTGCAGACCCGCGACGCCCTGTCGGTCGCCGGCCGCAAGGTCCTCGGGCTCACCCTGCCTCGGGCCCGCGACCTCGGGCCGATCCTCGTCGCCTGGCTCGCGAGCCTCGCCGTGCTCGTCTTCGAGCGCGACCTCGGCTCCTCGCTCCTCTTCTTCGGCCTCTTCGTCGCCATGCTCTACGTCGCGACCGAGCGCGTGTCGTGGATCGCCATCGGCCTCACGCTGTTCTGCGTCGGTGCGTACACGGCATACCTCGTCTTCGGCCACGTCCAGACCAGGGTCCTCCTCTGGCTCGACACCTTCAGTCCCGCGGCCCTCAAGGAGTCCGACCAGCTCGCCAAGGGGCTCATGGGCATGGCCTCGGGGGGCATGTTCGGCACCGGGCTCGGCCGCGGTCGGCCCGAGCTCACGTACTTCGCCGAGTCCGACTTCATCATCCCGAGCTTCGGCGAGGAGCTCGGGCTCATCGGGGTCTTCGCGATCCTCGCGCTCTACGGCATCCTCGTCCAGCGCGGCCTGCGCACCTCGCTCGGCACCCGCGACGGCTTCGGAAAGCTCCTCGCCGCCGGCCTCGCCTTCTCGCTCGCGCTCCAGTGCTTCGTCGTCGTCGGCGGGGTGACCCGGGTCATCCCGCTCACCGGCCTGACCATGCCGTTCCTCTCCTCCGGCGGGTCCTCCCTCCTCGCGAACTGGACGCTCATCGCGATCCTCCTCCGCATCTCCGACCACGCGCGGCGACCCCTGCCCGACACGTCGGGCCCGAGTGCGGTCGCCGAGGCCCGCACCGAGGTGGTGAGGCTGCCGTGAACGCCCCGGTCCGCAAGCTCTCCCTCGTCGTGGCCGCGCTCTTCGCCTCGCTGCTCGTCTCGACGACGCTGATCCAGTACGTCTTCGCGGCCGACCTCAACGCCCGCCCCGACAACCGCCGCACCCTGCTCTCGACCTTCTCGCGCGAGCGCGGCGAGATCCTCGTGGGCCAGACGGCCATCGCCCGCTCGGTGCCGGTCGACGACGAGTACACGTTCCAGCGCGAGTACCCCAAGGGCCGCCTGTACGCCCACGTGACGGGCTTCTACTCCTTCTACGGGGCCGTCGGCGGTCTCGAGCAGGCCGAGAACGCCCTGCTCTCCGGCTCCAGCGACAAGCTCTTCTACCGCCGGATCTCCGACCTGTTCACCGGCCGGCGGGCGCAGGGCGCGAACGTCGAGACGACCCTCGACCCCGCCGTGCAGGACGCCGCGTCCAGCGCGATGAAGGGCATCCAGGGCGCCGCGGTCGCCCTGGACCCGAAGTCCGGTGCGATCCTCGCGATGGTGAGCAACCCGACCTTCGACCCCAACGACCTCGCGAGCCACGACCTCGAGGAGGTCAGCGCCAACTACACGAAGCTCAACGAGGCCGACGCCCGACCGATGCTCAACCGGTCGATCAACGAGGTCTACCCCCCGGGGTCGGTCTTCAAGGTCGTCACGGCGGCCGCGGCGCTGTCGACCGGCGACTACACCGAGGACTCCATGCTCCCGGGTCCGGCCGTGCTCGACCTGCCCGGCACCTCCGCCGACCTGCCCAACCACGACGACCGGGCCTGCGGGCCGAACGACGAGGTCACGATGACCGAGGCGCTCACGGTCTCGTGCAACACGGCATTCGCCCAGCTCGGCATGGACATCGGAGCCGATGCGCTGCAGACCCAGGCCGCGAAGTTCGGGTTCGGTGACTCCGTGAGCGTGCCGATGCGGGTCACGCCCAGCTCGGTGCCGGCCGAGCTGAACAAGCCCCAGCTGGCCCAGGCCTCGATCGGGCAGTACGACGTGCAGGCGACCCCCATGCAGATGGCGATGGTCGCGGCCGGCATCGCCAACGACGGCGTCGTCATGAACCCCTACCTCGTCCAGTCGGTGATCAGCTCCGACCTCTCGGTCATCGAGTCCGCCAAGGAGCAGGAGCTCTCGAAGGCCGTCACCCCAGAGGTCGCCGCCTCGCTGACGCGCATGATGGAGAGCGTCGTCGAGAACGGCACCGGGAGGCGCGCCCAGATCCCGGGGGTCGCGGTGGCGGGCAAGACCGGGACCGCGCAGCACGGCGAGGGACGCAAGGCCCACGCGTGGTTCATCTCGTTCGCCCCGGCCGACGACCCCGAGATCGCGGTCGCGGTCATCGCCGAGGACGGCGGGGTCGCGGGCAGCGAGGCGGGTGGCGGCACCGTGGCCGCGCCCATCGCCAAGCGGATCATGCAGGCGAGGCTGGGCGAGTGACACCCCGATGACGCACCCGACGAACCCGACGAACCCCACGAACCCGACGAAGCACTCGATGAAGAACCTGAGGAAGACCATGAAGGAACCGATGAGGAGAACACGGCATGTCTGACGTCCCGCAGCTGCTCGGGGGTCGATACGAGGTGGGTGAGCTCCTCGGACGAGGTGGGATGGCGGAGGTGCACCGAGGCTACGACTCACGCCTCGGGCGCCAGGTCGCCATCAAGATGCTCCGCAGCGAGCTCGCCCGCGACCACACCTTCCTCGCCCGGTTCCGCCGAGAGGCGCAGGCCGCCGCGAGCCTCAACCACTCCTCGATCGTCGCCGTCTACGACCACGGCGAGGACCTCGCGAGGGAGACGGGTGGCGCCGAGGTCAAGGTGCCCTACATCGTCATGGAGTTCGTCGACGGCCACACCCTCCGCCAGGTCATCACCTCGCGCGGGTCGCTGCCGCCCGCCGAGGCCCTGCGGCTCACCGAGGGTGTCCTCGACGCCCTCGCCTACAGCCACCGCAACGGCATCGTCCACCGCGACATCAAGCCGGCCAACGTCATGATCGGTGCCGACGGCTCGGTCAAGGTCATGGACTTCGGCATCGCCCGGGCGAGGGCCGACGCCAACGCGACGATGACCCAGACGCAGGCCGTCATCGGCACCGCGCAGTACCTCTCGCCCGAGCAGGCCCAGGGCCAGTCCGTCGACGAGCGCTCCGACCTCTACTCCACCGGGTGCATGCTCTACGAGCTCCTCACCGGTCGACCCCCGTTCCTCGGGGAGAGCCCTGTCTCCATCGCCTACCAGCACGTCGGCGAGCAGCCCGTCCCGCCGTCGACCCTGGTCGCCGGGCTGTCCGATGACCTCGACGCCGTCGTCCTCCACGCCCTGGCGAAGCCCCGCGACGCCCGCTACCAGACGGCCGGTGAGTTCCGGGCCGACCTCCAGGCCGTGCGGCTCGGCCGGCCCATCAGCGACGCCGCCCGCGGGTCCGCGGCCGCGCTCGCCGGGGCGGCCGCCGGCGCGGCCGTCGTCGCCGCGGGTGCCACGGAGGCGCTTCCGGCGGTCGGCGCGGAGCCGACGATGGCGTATGCCGGCGCCGGTGCGGTGGCGGCACCCCCGCCCGGGCCGGGCACCGAGACCCTCGACGGGATGGGGGAGGAGCCGGAGAAGAAGAGGAGCACCGCGATGTACGTGCTCCTCGGCATCGCCGCGGTCGCGGCCCTCGCGGCCCTGGCGTGGGGGCTCATGACGGCCCTCGGCGGCGAGGACGTCCCCCAGGTCACGGTGCCCACGGTCGTCGGCCAGCCCGAGCAGACCGCCGTGGCCAAGATCGCCCAGGCGAAGCTGAAGTCCGAGAAGGTCACCGAGGCGAGCGACACCGTGCCGGCCGGTGAGGTCATCAGCCAGAGCCCCGCAGGCGGCGCCAAGGCCGACGAGGGGTCGGTCGTCCGGATCACGGTGTCGACGGGGCCGACGTCGATCGCCGTGCCCGACCTGCGTGGCCTCACCCTCGACGAGGCGCGGGCCAAGCTCAGCGACCAGGGCCTCGAGCTCGGTGACGTCGAGAAGGTCGACGACCCCGACACCCCCAAGGACGAGGTCATCGACTCCAACCCGGCTGCCGGCACGTCCATCGCACCCGGCTCCACGGTCGCGGTCCGCGTCGGCACCGGCAAGGTCGAGGTCCCCAACGTCGTGGGTCGCTCGCAGAACGAGGCACAGCGCCTGCTCGCCGACGCGAACCTCCAGGTCGAGACCCGCTTCAAGCAGACCAACTCGGTCCCCGAGGGTCAGGTCATCTCGCAGGACCCGAAGGACGGCACCATCGAGATCGGCGACACCGTCAAGATCGTCGTCGCGCAGAAGGAGCCGCCGGTCGTGACACCGACGACCGCGACACCGACCCCGACCGCCACCTCGACCTCCTCGCCAAGCCCCTCGGCGAGCCCCTGACGGGCTCAGCCCGAGGCGACCATGCGGGCGACGCCCGCGGCGTCGTGCACGAGCGGGCTGAGCCCGGCCGAGCGCTCGACGGCATCCGGCATGCCGCACAGCCGCAGCCAGTTGGCGAGGATGCGGTGCCCACCGTGGGTGAGCACCGACTCGGGATGGAACTGCACACCGTGCAGGGGAAGCGTCACGTGCCGCACCGCCATGATGATCCCGGACTCGGTGCTGCCGTTCGCGACGAGCTCGTCCGGGAGGGTCGACGGCTCGATCGTCAGCGAGTGGTAGCGGGTCGCGGTGAACGGGTCGGGCACCCCGGCCAGCACCCCGCTGCCGTCGTGGTGCACCTGGGAGGTCTTGCCGTGGAGCAGCTCGGGCGCCCGGCCCACGGTCGCGCCGAGCACGACCCCGAGGGCCTGGTGACCGAGGCAGACCCCGAGCATCGGCTGCTCCCGCTCGGCACACGCCTCGATCATCGCCATCGAGACTCCGGCCTCCTCCGGCGTCCCCGGCCCCGGAGAGACGAGCACCCCGTCGAAGCCGGCGGCAGCCGAGGGGGCCACCGCGTCGTTGCGCACGACCTCGCAGTCGGCGCCGAGCTGCTCGAGGTAGCCGACGATCGTGAAGACGAAGCTGTCGTAGTTGTCGACGACGAGGACGCGGGTCATGCCACCCATGGTGCCCTGTCGGTCGCGGCGGCCGCTCCCACCGTGTTGTCCGTGAACGGCAGGTGGGCGCTCACCGCGGGGAAGACCCAGAGGAAGCAGACGGCGACGACGACGAGGAGCAGGACGAGGCACTGCAGGGTCCTGGCCCAGGCGGGGCCGGGCAGGTGGCGCCACAGCGCGGCATACATCGCTCAGGCCCCCGTCGGTGTCGTCGGTGCCGAGAGCCAGGCGCTGGGGTTCCACTCGGCGCGCGGCACGGCCTTCACGAGCCGCCCGTGCACGACGAAGCGCTGCGTCGCGCTGTACTTCGGGTGGCACGAGGTCATCGTGAGCAGTGCCTCGGTCGGCCGCCGTCCCGGCTCGTCGGGTACCGGTCCGATGACGTCGACGTCGCTGGGACGCACCAGCTCTCGCGACGTCACCTCGTAGACGAAGACCTCCCCGGCGGTCTCGACGACGACCCGGTCGCCGTCTCGGAGCCGGTCGACGTCGTGGAACGGGCGGCCGTAGGTCGTCCGGTGGCCCGCGAGGGCGAAGTTGCCGACCGCGCCCGGTGCCGCCGTGCCGACGTAGTGGCCGACGCCGCGGGCGAGGACGTCGCGGCCGGTGCCCTCGAGGACCGGCCGCGCGTAGTCGGCACCGAACCGCGGGATGCGGACGATCGCGAAGGCGCCGCCGCGCCCCGTGCCGTGCGGTGTGCCGTCCTGCCCGGCGTCCGCGGTGCCTATGTCGCGCGCGAAGTCCCCCTCGAGGGAGCGGACGACCTGCGCCTGCTGACGGTCCGCGACGACGTCGGTCCACCACAGCTGCCACGCGGCGAAGAGGAGGAGGAGCACACCGAGCGTGACGAGGAGCTCGCCGGCCCAGCCGACGAGCCGTCGGGTCGTCACGACTCGGGCACCTCGGCGTGCTCGGGCGCGATCGACCCGCTGTAGGGCGGGAACTTCTGGTCGCCGAGGTCCGAGACGTCGTAGCCCAGGCCGACGGCGATCGACCACTGCCGGAGGTTCTCCACGTCGGGGTCGGTCTCGAGGGCGGTCCGCATGGCGTCGGTGTCGCCGATAGCGGTGATGACGTAGGGAGGGGAGTAGACCCGGCCCTGGAGGATGAGGGTGTTGCCGACGCAGCGGACCGCGCTCGTCGAGATGACCCGCTGGTCCTGCAGCATCATCGCCTCGGCCCCGCCCGCCCACAGTGCGTTGACGACGCCCTGGACGTCCTGCTGGTGGATGACGTAGTCGTCGGGGTCGGCGCCGGGGGGGACCTCGCCGCCGACGAGCTTCGCGTCGTTGAGCTGCACCCGGAGGGCGGGGCCCGCGACGGCCGTGCGGCCGGCCTGCGCGGCGAGCTCGTTGGCCTGGCGCTCGAGCTTCTGGGTCTCCAGGTCACCGGGCGCGAGGGCGGCGGTGGCGTCGTCGACCTTGGCCTGGAGCTCGTCGAGCCGGGAGGCGCGGTCCTGGTTCGTGCGGTTCTGGGCACGGATGAGGTCGGGGAGGACGGCCTGGTCGGGGCGGAGGTCCTCGCCCTGGGCGGCCCGGAAGCTCGACGCGAAGAGGGCCCCGGCGACGAGGGCCGTGATGGGGACCAGCCAGGGCCAGAAGGAGGGTCGCTCGACCCGTCCACCGTGCGTACCGGACACCGCGACCACCTCCTTTCCCGAGACTGCCTCTACGCTAGGTCACACCGTCAACGCCATGAGGAGAGTGTTCGTGCCCGAGTCCAAGGGTCGCAACAAGCCCGCCTACACCCCGCCGCGCTCTGCGCAGAAGGACAAGGGTCCCAACCCGCGCTGGTACGTCCCCCTCATGCTGGGCCTCATGGTCGTCGGCCTGATCTGGGTCGTGACCTACTACATCTCCGGGGCGAACCAGTATCCCGTGCCCCCGCTCGAGCGCTGGAACCTCGCCGTCGGCTTCGGCCTCATGCTCGCCGGCTTCCTCATGACGACCGGGTGGCGCTGACCCCGAACCCGCACGAACCCGGCCCCGGACCCGTCCACGACGGCGTCCGCAGCCGTCCCGACCCGGAGTTGTCCACAGGGGTTGTCCCCACTGGGGACGAATGACACCCGTGTAAGCAGCCGGCTCAGCGGTCAGCCGGCGACGGCATACTTGGCCACCGCCAGCCCGACGAGCACGGCGAGCAGGGCGCCGAGCCCCAGCCAGTGCACCTGGCGGTTGGCCGACTCCGTCGGCCCTCGGCTGCGACCCGTGTAGGCGATGACCGCCGCGGCGGCCGCGCCCGTGACGAGTCCCCCGAGGTGGGCCTGCCAGGCGATGTTGGGGACGACGAACCCGATGACGGCGTTGATCGCGATGATGACGTACATCCCCGCGGCGGACCGCCCGAGGCGTCGCTGGAGCACGAGGAACGCGCCGAACAGCCCGAAGACGGCGCCGGACGCGCCGACCGCCGGGGTCCACCACAGGCCGCCCTGGCCCGCGAGGTACTCGGCTGCGGTGCGTGGCGGCGCGAGCAGCAGGTGCATGACCGAGCCGCCCAGCGCGCTCAGCAGGTAGACCGCGACGAACCGCGCCCTCCCGAGCAGCGGCTCGAGGTAGGTGCCCATGAACCACAGGGCATACATGTTGAAGCCGATGTGCAGCAGGCTCGACGGGCTGTGGGCGAAGGCCGACGTCACGAAGCGCCAGGGCTGCGCCTGACCCAGGGCGGGTACGAACGCCACCCGGCCGGTGAGCCCGGGGGCGACCCACTGGGCGACGAACACGGCGAGGCAGAGCCCGATGATGGTCATCGTGGCGACCGGTCGGCCGTCGCTGAGGGAGCCGCCGAAGACGGTGCGCACCTGGCGCATGCTGCGGGCGCCCTCGGCGACGCAGTCGACGCACTGGATGCCGACCGCGGCCGGTCGCTGGCACTCCGGGCACGTGGGACGGCGGCACCGCTGGCACCGCACGTAGGACTCGCGGTCGGGGTGACGCGGGCAGACCGGGGCCTGCTCCACCTGCTCCGGGTATGCCGGTTGCTCACCCACGTCGGTCATCCGTCCCGGCGCGCTGCACGAACGCAGTCAGTCCTGGGTCTCGCGCTCGACCTCGACGCGCTCGATGACGACGTCGTCGAGCGGCTTGTCCATCGAGCCGGTGCGGACGTTGGCGAGCGCGTCGACGACCTCGCGGCTCGGGCCGTCGGCCACCTCGCCGAAGATCGTGTGCTTGCCGTTGAGCCACGACGTGTCGCCGACGGTGATGAAGAACTGCGACCCGTTGGTGCCCTTGCCCATGCGCTTGCCGGCGTTCGCCATGGCGAGGAGGTAGGGCCGGTCGAACCGCTTGTCGGGGTGGATCTCGTCGTCGAAGGTGTAGCCCGGGCCGCCCATCCCGCGACCCAGCGGGCACCCGCCCTGGATCATGAAGCCGGGGATGATCCGGTGGAAGATCAGGCCGTCGTAGAACTTCGTGGGGTTCGTGCGACCGGCGTCGTCCTTGTACTCCTTCTCGCCCGTGGCGAGACCGACGAAGTTGGCGACCGTCTTGGGCGCCTCGTGGGGAAAGAGCTCGACGACGATCGGGCCGTGGTTGGTGTGCAGAGTTGCCTTCATGCGCTCGATCCTCTCATGGGGAACCGTCGCTCCCGCGGGCCCGGGGGGCTCCACGCGACGCCCGGACGCCCGGCGGACGTGGCGTACCGCACGGCATCCGTGCGGCTCCTGTATCGCTTCCGGCAGCACGGACAGGGCAGGATGGGACCAGACGACGTCCAACTCGAGGAGGACATGTGTTCCGCACGCCGAGCAAGACCGAACAGGCCAAGGAGGCCGTCGCCACCGGCACGGCCAAGGCCACCGAAACCGCCCAGGCGGCTGCCGAGCGCGCCGCGGACCTGAAGGTCAAGGCCGACGCCGCGGCAGAGGTCGCCAAGGAGACCGCCGAGGCGATGATGGAGAAGGCGCAGGACGCCGCGGAGACCCTGGCACCGAAGGTCGAGCACGCCCGCGAGACCTTCGTCGAGGACGTCCTGCCCAAGGTCGCGGCGGCCATCGCCACGATCGCGGCGGGCGCAGCCGCCGCGAAGGACACCGCGGTCGAGGCCGCGGACCGCGCCCCCGACGCGTATGCCGTGCTCAAGGGTGACGCCGCCGTCAAGAGGGGCGGCAAGGGCAAGTGGATCCTCCTGCTCGGTGCCCTCGCGGCCGGTGCCGCGGTCATGGCGTGGCGCAAGAGCAACGAGCGCCCCGACCCGTGGGCGACGGCCGGCCCCTACACCCCGCCGAAGTCGACGTCCGAGAAGGTCGGCGACCTCGCCGGCGCCGCCAAGGAGAAGGCTGCCGAGGTCAAGGACGTCGCCGCGGAGAAGGCGACGGAGCTCAAGGAGAAGGCCGCCGACGTCAAGGCCGCGACGGCCACCAAGGCCACGGCCGCCAAGACCACCGCCGCCAGCAGGACGGCCGCTGCCAAGACCGCTGCCGCCGAGAAGGCCGCGGAGGTCGAGGAGAAGGCCGCCGAGGCCGAGGAGGTCGCGACCGAGGCCGGCGAGACCGGCGACGCCACGTGGAGCGACGCCGGGGAGCTCTCCGGTGACACGGCCCCGTCGGCATCCGGGACGTCCGAGGGGTCGGACCTGTCCACCCCCAACATCGACAGCGGGTCGAGCGGCAAGGCCTGACCCGGCCACCCCGCACCAGGCACCCCGGCGCCGGCCCTCCGCGACAGCGGGCGGCCGGCGCCGTCGCGTCCGCCCAACCTCCCGGGTTCACCCGGCGGGGTGAGCCCGCGGTCTCGGCCGAGGCGGACACTGGCGCATGTGGCGGAGCACGTCGATGTCGAGCACGCGGGGGACGCGAGCCCCGGTCCTCCACCCCGCAAGGCCGAGCGCCGTGCACCCATGGCGCTGGCCGTCCTGACGGCAGGTGGCCTGTACTTCTTCATCCCCGAGGCCTTCCGGGTCTCCGATGCGACGAAGGTGGTCTACCCGGCCCTCCTCGTGGTCCTGTTGGCCGTCCTCATGGTCGCGGACCCGGGCCGCATCGACCGGGACAGCCGGCGGCTTCGGTTCGCGACCGGTCTCCTGCTGGGTGTCATCACCCTGGGAAGCGGGGTGTCGACGGTCCGCCTCGTCGTGGGCATCCTCCAGAAGGCCGACTTCGCGACCCCCACAGACCTGCTCACCGTCGGCCTCGTCGTCTGGATCACCAACGTCATCGCGTTCGGCCTCTGGTACTGGCACCTGGATCGGGGCGGCCCCGCAGCACGGGCGGCGGACCGTGCGGGCTTCGTGCCCGCCTTCCACTTCCCGGAGGAGGACCTCGTCGTCGCGCAGGAGCAGGGGTGGTTCCCGCAGTTCGTGGACTACCTCGCGCTGTCGTTCAACACGTCCACCGCCTTCGGGGCGGCGGACGTGTCCGCGGTCAGGCACTGGTCCAAGCTCTGGCTCATGACCGAGTCGGTCATCTCGTTGACCCTCGTCGCCCTCGTGGTCGCGCGGGCGGTGAACGTCCTGTGACCTCCGTGCCGGGGGGCACGGCCGGAGCTCCCGCGCTCATCGGGCGCAGCTGGCGCACCCGGAGGTCGGCCGCGGTCGCCGGCATCCTCTTCGCCGTGCTCCTCATCACGGCACTCGTCATGCTGCGGACGGCAGGATCCGGCGTCCAGCTGGGAGACCTCGCCTCCGACCCCGGACGACGTCGGGTGTTCCGGATCGGGCTGGGGCTCGTGCCGTTCGCCGGCATCGCGTTCCTGTGGTTCATCGGCGTCGTGCGCGACCAGGTCGGCGCCGCCGAGGACCGGCTCTTCTCGACCGTCTTCCTGGGCAGCGGCATCCTCTTCCTCACCTGCCTGTTCATCGGGGCCGTCGTCGCGACCAGCCTGGAGGTCCTGGCCACGAGGGCAGCCGCGGCCTCGGGGGCGGGGGACACGCTCGCGGTGTGGATCATGGGGCGGGAGGCGACCCGGGTCCTCGTGTCGGTGTACGCGATGCGGATGGCGGCCCTGTTCACCCTGTCGGTGAGCACCCTCATCCTCCGCACCCGCGCCGTGCCGCGCTGGATCGCCTTCCTCGGCTACGCGGAGGCGCTGTGCCTGCTCGTGCTCGCCGAGCGCAACCAGTGGATCCAGCTGGCCTTCCCGGTGTGGGTGCTGGTGCTGAGCGTGACGATCCTGGTCCTGCCGGCGAGGCGCGACCCGACGGCAGCTGCCTGACGCCTCCGGTCACCCGCCTACGAGGGGTGCCTGCACGGCCGCGCGGGCCCGCACCGCTCCGGGCTCCAGCACGAGCGAGTCGCGAAGCCGGACGAGCCGCTGGCGGGTGGCGCCAGGCAGGGTGAGCAGCCGCACGACGGCATCCCGCAGTTCCTGCGGCGTCGCGGCGTTCGGGTCCAGAGCCTCCCCGAACCCGGCATCCTCGATGGCGGCCGCACCAGCGAACTGGTCGGTCGAGAGCGGGAGGACGAGGAGGGGGACGCCGGAGGTGAGGGCCTCGGTGACGCTGTTGTTGCCCCCATGGGTGACGGCGAGCGAAGCACGACCGAGCAGGGTCACCTGGGGCAGCACCTCGCGGACCAGCCAGGAGTCGGGGACCGGGCCGAGGTCCTGACGACGGGTGGACCCGCTCGCGAGGGCGACGCGAACGTCGAGCCCACGCAGCCCCTCGGCCACCCGGGCGAGCACGTCCGAGCGCACGGAGAGGAAGCTGCCGAGGCTGACGTAGACGAGGGGCCGGTCGTCGTCGGAGGCGGCTGCGAGCCACTCGGCGACCTCGCCGTCCGAGGGCTCGCTGCGCACGGCCGAGCCGAGGAAGGCGTGCGGCGGCAGGGCCGCCGTCCGCGCCTCCGGGTGCAGCTCGGCGGGGTAGTTGAGGAGCAGCACGTCACCGGTCTCGGCGAACGCGTCACGACTGGGTGGCGCGCCGGGTGCGAGCCTGGACAGCGCGACATTCCACTGGGCAGTGAAGTCGTCGCGGACGTCCTCGCAGAGGCGTCGCAGCTCGGCCAGGGCGTCGGCGCGGGGGCGGATGCAGCCGGGGAGCGCCGGGGGGTAGCCGTAGACCTCCTCTCCCACGACGAGTGCCGACGGGTGCCCCAGGACGACGTCGGCATGGCGGATGCCGTTCGCGGACAACGCGATCCGCGCACTGAAGGCGAGGTGGTCGACGATCACGTCGTCCGGCTGCACGGCGTCGAGCACCCGCACCACGTCCCGTGCGGTGCCCACCGGGTCCCAGAGCAGGTCGTCGCGGCGCGCCCTGGCCTGGAACGCGAGGGTCTCCACCGCGCCCTGCCTCGTCGCGTCGAAGAAGCCCCGGAGGGACTCGTCCTCGCCGCGCGGCTGGTGCTCGGCCCGGATCACGCCGGGGTTGGAGCCCCGGCCCAGCCGGAGCTCGGCCCGCTCGTAGCCGAAGCCCCGGACGATGCCGTCCGTCGCCGGACCGGTGGCCACGACCACCCGCTCCCCGGCATCCCGCCACGAGGTGGCGAGCGTGGCGAGCGGGTAGAGGTGGGAGGCATAGTCCGGGCTGATGACGAGCAGCGTCACGAGCGGGCTCCGGAGGACGCCGGCGCCGGCTCGAGGGCCCGGCCTTGCTCTCGCCCGGCCGCTCGACGGTGGGACGACGCGACATCGCGGTACACCTCGTCGAGTGCCGTCGCCGTCGCGTCGATCCCGAACCTCTCCCGCAGCGCGGCCCGGGCCGAGTCGGCGCCGGCCGCTGCGCCGGTATCGGCCGCCAGGTCCAGCGCGCTCATGACCGCCTCGGCGAGCGCCTCGGGCGAGGAGGTGTCGACGAGCACCCCGGTCACGCCCTCCTCGACGTACGTCGCCGGGCCACCGGCCTCCGGCGCGACGACGACGAGGCCGCTCGTCAGGGCCTCGACGATGGCGATGCCGAACTCCTCCTTGAGGCTGGCCGCGACGTAGACACCGTCGGGTGCGGCGAGTCCGGGTCGACCGCGGCGCACCGCGGCCATCCAGAGGCGCACGACGGAGTTGGGGCGGTGGCCCGCTAGGATGAGCCCACGTCGCGGGGCATCCTCGTCGGGAACCTCGGTCCGGATCCTCGTGAGCTCGCCCGACTCGTCGTCGTTCGGCGCCTCGAGGTCTCCGCCGACGATGAGCAGGTTGCAGCGGTCGCTCAGCTCGCCGTGCCCCGCCCACGTCTCGACGAGGGTCGCCATCCCCTTGACCCGGTGCAGCCGGCCGACCGAGAGGGCGACGGGGAGGTGCCGTCGCTCCCGGGGGAGGGACCCGAGCAGGCTGTCGAGGTCGGCCAGTGCCGGGGGCAGGGGCGCCCGGCGCGGCTCCTCCGCGACGTCCGCGGCCGCGACGTCCGCCGCTGCGACCTCGCGCCGCGCCCTGTCGATGCCCGAGAGGTCGATGCCCTCCGCGACGACGGTGGCACGCACGGCCGGGTCGTCGAGGTCGATGCCGAGGAGGGTCTGCAGGTCGGCCCGCAGGGTCGGCCGGGGAAAGAGCACGAGGTGCGCGGCATCCGATGCGAGGCGCCTCAGGAGCCGGTCGCGGAAGACGAGGTGCTCCGCGAGGTCGGCTTCGCCGAAGCCCGCCCGGGTCAGGGTGCCGGCCTGGTCCCGCGCCTGGACCAGGGCGTGCGGGTCGGGCGCGAGGGTGAGCACAGTCGGGATGCCGAGCTCGGCCGCCGCCTCTGCCGCGGCCATCGAGCCGACGTCCGCCATCCGGAGGTGGACGAGGTCCGGCTGTGCCGCCCGGAGCACGCGACGGATGCCGCGCCGCGCCGCCACCCGCAGGGGCCACGCCTCGGCCGCGTGGACGGGTGGACCCCAGAGCGGGACCGAGGCGTAGTGGTGCGCCGGCCTGGCAAGGTCGCCCAGCCCCACGGTCGCGTCACTCGGCCGTCCACGGGAGAGCGTGACAGTGCGGGTCGTGGACCGGCCTGCGTCGAGGAGTGCGTCCCCGAGCTGGACGAGGAGGGTCGCTATCCCTCCGTTGTCACCTCGGCCGGCGTGCGACAGGCCGGCGTCGATGTCCGCGTGCAGGAACAGCTGGACGAC
>DASSYJ010000089.1:0-23056 GCA_035703305.1 Ornithinibacter sp.
GCTCGCCTCGCAGGAGCGCCAGGGCGTGCTCGTCGCCGTCGAGGACGAGCACCGTCTCCGTCCCTGCGTGCGCAGCGGCGATCCGCTTCTCGGTGTCCACGGGGAACACCGAGTCGTCGCGCGCCCGGACGAGGAGGATCGGGCCGGGGAACCCGCTGACCGACGCGATCGATGGGTAGCCGTCCTCCCGCGAGGGCCCACCACTCACGGCCACCACACCCACCACGGTGGGCCCGAAGGTGGTCGCACCGCCCAGGCCGATGACGGCGCCCTCGGAGAACCCGCCGACGACGACCCTCGTCGCGCCGTCGGCCGTCGTGGCCCGGACGGCGGCGGCCATGGAGTCCGTCCGGTCGCCCCTCCACTCGATGACCGCGACCCGGTAGCCCCGCTCCGCCACCTCCGAGGCGAAGGGGACCATCTGGCAGATGCCCCCGTTGGACTGGGAGCCGAGGACGACGCCACGGTCGCCCGGGGTGCCGAGCAGAGCCACCGGGGTGACGAGCTCCGGCCCGCTCGCGACGTTGGCAAAGGTCGCCGACGCCGGGATGCAGTCGGGGCGCGGGATGCCTCCTGGGGGTGGGGTCGCGGTCACGGAGGCGGTGGCTTCGCGGGCCGCGGACGCGCCCGGGTCTCGGACCTCGGCCCCCGAGACGCACGAGGCGCACGAGGCCACCAGGCCGGCGATGAGCGCGGTCGCTGCGATGGTCGGCCCCCGCCGGCGGCGCGAGACCCGGCTCGTCGTGTGCCCGGTGGTGGGCACCCATGGTGCCGGTCGGGTCGTCATGGCGCGGGCACGGCATCCACGGGTGGTGGGCTGGTGCGGACCCACCACTCGGCGACGGCGGCGTGGATGACGAAGGCCAGCCAGAAGCTGACGCCGAAGGCGGTCCGGATGTCGAGCAGGCCGGAGCCCCAGAGCAGCAGGAG
Organism: Ornithinibacter sp.; assembly: GCA_035703305.1. Taxonomy (GTDB): domain Bacteria; phylum Actinomycetota; class Actinomycetes; order Actinomycetales; family Dermatophilaceae; genus Fodinibacter. Next base: position 931 of record DASSYJ010000089.1, read on the forward strand.
CCACACCCGGATCGTCCCCACCCCGATCGCCACGACGAAGGCACGGATCATCCAGCGCCGGTGCGTCGCCGGGTCACCGCCGCGGATGGCCAGGAACGCGCGCACGAGGCAGGTGAGGAACCACAGACCGAACACGAGGCTCGCGCTCGCCTCTGCCCGGCCACCGACGGGGTACGCGATGCCGAGGACGACGGCCCAGACCCCGCTCACCAGGCCTGCCGCGAGGATCACCCGGCCCAGCCGCCGGTGCAGGGCGTAGTGCCTCGTGCGGACCCGGGCGGCGAGCTGCAGCGGCGCACCCACGAGGTAGACCATCGCCGGGAGGATGTGGGCGTACGCCAGCCACGGGTGCTGCGCGTACGCGACGTCGGTCGGCGAGTCGGGCACGTTGCCCGTGCGCACGGTGTCGAGGTCGATGAGCCCGCGCCGGATCGCGAAGACGACCATGAGGGTGATCGGCACGATGCAGAGCGCGATGACGACCCGGTGACGGGTCGAGCCGCCCACGGCGGCGGTGAGTCCGGTCATCCTGCGTCCCTCCCCGGTCGTCCGAGGCCGTGTGGCCTGCTGCGCCACACCGGTGCGTTCCCTGCTGGAGCGCGCCCCACGCCGTAGAGTTACTACGACGTCGTAGTGGATAGGTGCTACATCATGCGAGATCGCAGTAGTTCGGTCAAGGCCGAAGCGGTGAGCGGTCAGCCGCACCAGGGCCTCAACGTGCTGCTCGACGCCTGGTCGGTCGACCGCGCGATCGGCGACCTCCTCACCCGGGCGATCTCGCCGAGCGGGCTGACGGCAGACGAGTTCGCCGTGTACTCCCTCCTCGCGCGGCAGGGTCCGCTCACCCCCTCGCAGCTGGCCGAGCAGATGGCGGCACCTCCCACCACGGTCTCGAGCTACGTCACCCGCTTCGAGGCGCGCGGGCACATCACGCGCGAGCGGAACCCGCGCGACGGACGCTCGTACCGGATCAGCCTCACCTCCGAGGGCCGACGCAGCCACCGACGGGCCGCCGAGCTGTTCCGCCCGGCGCGACAGGCGGTGGAGGAGGCGCTCGGAGCCGCGGAGCCGGGCGTCCGGCAGGCCCTCGCCCAGCTGCGGGAGGCGGTGGACGTCGTGCGCGCTGGCACGGCATCCGAGCCCGGTACGCCCGAGGCACTGACGTGAGGCTGTGCGCGCGGAGGGTCGTCGTCGGACCGCGGGCCGTGCTGCGGGGAGCCCGTGCCGGGGCCCTGGCCTGCGGGTGTGGGGTGCTCGTGCTGGTCGCCGGGTGCTCGGAGCCGGCGTCCTCCCAGCCTTCCGTGGCGAGCGCGACGAGGGCCTCGCGCACCGCTACCCCGTCGCCGACGCCCGACCCGGTGCAGACGTGCATCAGCCAGGTCACGTACTGGGTGGGCGAGGCGCTGCGCGAGTCGCCCGACCAGGGCCTGGACTACCAGGAGATGGGACTCTCGGACGCGACCTACCAGGTGGTGCGCTCGGTGACCCGTGAGCTGCGCCGCACCGGGTCGTCGGACCCGGCCGAGGTGGTCAGGTTGGCCACCGCGGGATGCCGGGCGCTCCCGACGAGCACACCGACGGGCGACGTGGGCGGCTGGCCGTGAGGTAGGGGGCCTCCTCGCCGCCGGCGTCGTGGACCCGGGTCACGATGAACGCGGGACTCTCCCGGCATCCGTCGCACTCGAGGGCGTTGTGGTGCGGCGCGAAGGTGGCCCCGCACTGATGTCGGTACCACTCGTTCAGCCCTCACAGGGGCGCCCCCCGAGCGTGCCGTGGGCCACATCCGGCGTCGTCGCCGGCGGGTGTCAGGCGTGGTCGCGCAGGTAGCGGCCGAAGTGGGGGACGGTGAACGCGATGCGACCCCGCTCCCCCGAGTAGATCAGCCCCTTCTTGAGCAGGGCGTCCCGGGCCGGCGAGAGAGACTGGGGCTTGCGACCGAGGCTCGCCGCGACGTCGGCGGTCGGCACGGCATCCGTCTCGTCACCGATCTCGACGGCGACGTCGGCCATCGCCCGGAGGTACTCGCGCTCCCCCGGCGTCGCCCGCTCGAAGCGTGACCCGAAGAAGCCCACCGCGAGCTCGGACTCCGCCTCCGGCGCCGCCACGGCCACATCCGCCGCCGTCATCGGGGATGCCGGGGCGAGGTCCCAGACCGCCTTGCCGTAGGCCTGGATGAAGTAGGGGTAGCCGCCGGTCGCGGCATACATCGCCTCGAGCGCCTCGCCGGTGAAGCCCGCACCCTCCTCCTCGGCCGGGAGCTCGAGCGCCGCGTCAGCCGCCGTGCGCTCGAGCCGGTCGATGCGTGAGTAGCGAAAGAGCCTCTCGGAGTACGACTTCGACGCGGACAGCACGGCCGGCAAGTGGGGCAGCCCGGCACCGACGACGATGACGGGCAGCCGGGACTGCGAGATCTCGTGGCACGCCGCGCACAGCGCCGAGACGTCGTCGGGACCGAGGTCCTGCATCTCGTCGATGAAGACGGCGATCCCGCGCCCGGTGTCCGCCGCCATGCCGCCGAGGTCGGACAACAGCTCGACGAGGTCGATCTCGATGTCCCCCGAGTCCGCGCGACCTGTGACGGCCGGCACCGAGATGCCGGGGTTCCACCGGTCTCGGAGCTTGCCCGCGCCCCGCCCTGAACCGCCTGCGGGCTCACGCTGGGCGAAGGCCTTGACGACGCCCAGGGCGTGGTCGCCGGCACCCCCGGCGGGCCCCAGCTCGCGCACCGCCTGGTGCACCGCCGACGCGAGCGGCCGGCGGAGGGACTGCTCGGGTCGGGCCTCGAGCTTGCCGGTCCCCCATCCCGCCCGGACCGCCGCCGACCGCAGCGCGTTGAGGAGCACCGTCTTGCCGACCCCCCGGAGGCCGGTGAGGACGATGGAGCGCTCCGGGCGCCCCCGCGCCACCCGCTCGAGGACGACGTCGAACGCGTCGAGCTGCTCGTCACGCCCCGCCAGCTCGGGCGGCCGCTGCCCCGCACCGGGGGCGTAGGGGTTCCGTATCGGGTCCACGATCGGAGGGTATACGCCTCTCTAGCGCGGACGGCATACATCCGAATAGGACGGTATGCCGTGTCGCCCCTACCGTCGCAGGGCCGGGGTCTAGCGTGGGCGCGTGCTCGAAGCCGCGTGGTGGGGGTTCGTGGGTGGCGCCGCGCTGCTCATCGGGGCGCTGTTCGGGCTCTACGTCAAGGTGGGGCTCCGGGTGATCGGGCTCGTCATGGCGTTCGGGGCCGGCGTGCTCATCAGCGCCGTGGCGTTCGAGCTGACCGAGGAGGCCTACCGGTCGGCCGGGAGCACGTATGCCGCGCTCGGGCTCGCGGCGGGGTCGTTGACGTTCTTCATCGGCGACCTGCTCATCGACCGGCGGGGTGGGCACCGGAGGAAGAGCCCGGTCCACGGTGGGGTGCGGCACCCCGACCCGGCAGCGAAGGTCGCCCGCGCGTCGGGCGGGTCGGCAGCCGGAACCGGGGCGGCATCCGGTGGGGCCGGCGGGACCACCGACGCGTCCAGCGGGGTCGGAGGTGCAGCGACCGCCGCCGCCGCGGCCGCGGCCGCCCCGAGCGGCGCGGCACTCGTGCTCGGCGCGCTGCTCGACGGCATCCCGGAGTCGGCGGCGATCGGCATCAGCCTGCTCGGCGGCGGCGGGGTGGGCGTCGCGATGGTGGCCGCCGTGTTCATGTCGAACATCCCCGAGTCGATGTCGGCCACGACAGGTCTCAAGGCCTCGGGGAGGTCGACGAGCTGGATCCTCGGGTTGTGGTCACTCGTCGTGGCCGCGTCGACGGTCGCCGCCATGCTGGGGTACGGCCTGCTCGGCGGGGCCTCGGACGGCACGGTGGCGTTCATCCAGACGTTCGCGGCCGGAGCCATCCTCACGATGCTCGCCGACACGATGATGCCCGAGGCGGTCGAGCACGCCGGCCGGCTCGTCGGGCTGCTCACGGTGCTCGGCTTCGCCGTGGCCTTCTTCCTCAGCTCCGCCTGACCCCACTGCCACCCCGGCCCCCACCCCGGTCTCAACTTTCTCGCCCGGAGCAGGTTCCTTCAGGTTCGCCCCCTTACGGATCCGGTGCTCACCCGAATGTTCCCGCATCGGGCGGGAAAGTACCTGCGCCTCAGGGGACCTGGGGTTCCGCGCCCGCGGCGGCCGCCATCGGCTTGCCGGCCGCGTGCCAGGCCCGCATCCCGCCGCCGAGGTTGGCGACGTCGTACCCCTGCTGGGCGAGCCACGGCATCACGCGCTGGACCCGCCCGCCCGACCGGCACGCGATGACGAGTGGCTCGTCGCGGTCGAGGAAGGGAGCCAGCTCGTCGACGCGCGCGGGCAGCTCGGACATGGGGATGTGGACGGCCGTCGGTGCGTGCCCGCGGTCCCACTCGTCCTGCTCGCGGATGTCGAGCACGACGGCATCGTCGGGCAGCGCCGTGACAGGAACGTCGGGGAAGTCGCTCATCACCCCAGCATGCCAAACCGCTCCGCGCCGGAACCTTCTCGTCGACAGGGGAACGGTTGGCCTGCTGAGGTGAAGGTTCCCTGATCGGGCGAGAAAGTTGGGACCCGGGGGCGGGTTACTTGAGGAACTTGCTCGTCCTCCGGTCGGCGAGGGGCTTGCCGCCGGTCTGGCAGGTCGCGCAGTACTGGAGGGAGGAGTCCGCGAACGACACCTCGCGCACGACGTCGCCGCACTCCGGGCAGACCTCCCCCGTCCGCCCGTGCACCCGCATCCCGGCCCGCTTGGCGTCCTTGAGCTCCTTCGCGGGCTTGCCCGACGCAGCCGCGACCGCGCTCGCCAGCGTGCCGCGCAGCGCGGCATACAGCCGCTCGACGTCCTCGTCCTTGAGCGTCGCGGCGATGGCGAACGGCGACAGCTTGGCCACGTGGAGCACCTCGTCGGAGTACGCGTTCCCCACGCCGGCGATGATCGACTGGTCGCGCAGGAGGCCCTTGACCTGCATGCGGTGCGCCTTCACGATCGCCGCGAACTCCTCGAGGGTGAACGAGTCGGCCATCGGGTCCGGGCCGAGTGAGGCGATGCCCGGCACCTCCTCCGGCCGACCGACGACGTATGCCGCGAGCCGCTTCTTCGTGCCCGCCTCGGTGAGGTCGAAGCCCGACGAGTCGTCGAAGCGCACCCGCAGGGCGATCGGGGACTTGCCCGGCCGGAGCACCGTCGCCGGCATGGCCTCCGACCACCTCAGCCAGCCCGCGCGGGCGAGGTGGAACACCAGGTGCGTTCCCCCGCAGTCGATGTCGATGAACTTGCCGTGCCGCGAGACCCCGTCGACCGGAGCCCCGACCAGCGCCTGCGGGGGCGGCGTGAACGTCTTGAGCACCGAGATGGACCCCAGCTCGACACCGGTGACGACGAGCCCCTCGGTGCGCCCGCGCAGGAAGTCGACGAGGGCCTGTACCTCGGGCAGCTCGGGCATGGGCCGACGCTACCGCTCGTCCGAGTCGGGCAGGAGGTATGCCGGTGGCTCCTCCAAGGGCGGCACGACGGCCGCCGCGCGGCCGGCGAGCGTGCGCGTGGGCACCTCGTCACTCCAGATGGAGCGCACCTGGCGGGCCAGCCCGTAGCCGTCAGGTGCCCGGACCACCGGCACCTCGAGCTCGTCGGTGGGCGCGGGGGCGATGTCGTCGTTCGACAGGGGGACGCCGTTGACGAGCACCTGCTCGCCCGCCGACAGCTGGCGGAGGGCGATGCCCCGCACGCGGTCCGCGCGCTGGGTCGCGAACTCGGTGTAGATCCTCGGGTCGTGCTGCCCGTCGTCACCGACGAGGAGCCACTTGACGTGGGGCAGCTCGCGGGCGAGGCGGTGGAGCTGGGCCTTCTTGTGCTCCTGACCCGAGCGGAACCACCCGGTGTTCGTCGGACCCCAGTCGGTGAGGAGCATCGGCCCGGGGGGAAAGCCGCTCCGGCGGAGGAAGCGGGTGAGCAGCGGGGCGGTGTTCCACGCCCCCGTCGAGAGGTAGACGACCGGCGCGTCGGGCTGGCTCGCCAACAGCTCGCGGTACATCGTCGCCATCCCGGGCACCGGGCGCCGGGCGCCCTCGGACCGCATGAACGTGTTCCACGCCGCAATGAGCGGACGCGGCAGGGAGGTCGACAGCACGGTGTCGTCGATGTCGGAGATGATCCCGTGGGTCTGGGTGGTGCCGACGACCAGCACGGGGACGTCGATGGGCTCCGCGTCGGGAGAGCCGAGGTAGACGTGGTGCCAGCCCGGGGCGAGCCCGTGGCCACGCACGGTGAGGTCGACGAGCCCGCCTCGGTCCGTCCGCGTCGTGATGAGCCGCTCGTTGATCCGCACGGTGACCGGCTCGTCCATGGCCGGCGACGCCACGAACGCCCGCCAGCCACGCGACTCGAGCTCCACCGCCCGCAGGCGCGCGGCATACGTCTGCTCCTCGGGCTCCTCCTCCGGCGTGCCTCGGGTGAGCACCACCCGCGCGAGGACGCGCAGCTGGGCGACGCTGCCGTACCCGGTGAACGGCACGATGCGGGTGCTCCACCCGCGCCCCCTCAGGGTGTCGGCGACGCGGCCGTGCCAGGCGTCCTCGACGAGTGCTGCGGCGTGGGGTCGCGGCATGAGCCGATGCTAGAGCAGGCTCACAGCGGGCTCGCGGCGTCGCGCTCGACGACACCGGTGACGATCTGCTGGGCCAGGTGGCGAACCTTGACGTTCCGGTCCTGCGAGGCCCGGCGGATGAACTCGAACGCCTCGTGCTCGGGGACCCCGCGCATCGCCATGATGACGCCCTTGGCCTGCTCGATGACCGCCCGGCTGGCCATCGCCTGCTCGAGCTGGCCCGCGAGCCGGCGGACGCCGTCGAGCGCCGACACGGCGACGACGGCATCCGCGCACCGGGAGGCGGCGACCCGCACGAGCGAGGCGTCGAAGGCGTCGAAGGCGTGGGGTGCCCACCCGTAGAGGTTGATCGCGCCGACGCACTGGTCCCCGCTGACGAGCGGCAGGGCGAGCAGGCTGCGCAGCCCCTCCTCGCGGCACTCGTGGGCGAACTCGGGCCAGCGGCCGTCGTCGACGACGAGGTCCCCGACGGCGAACTCGCGGCGCAGGCGCGCGGCGTCGAGGCACGGACCCTGGTCGAGGGCGTACTGCACCGCGTCGATCTCCAGGGTCTGCACCGTCGTGTAGGCCGCGGTGTGCGGGCGGTCGGCGCTGAGGATCGTCACGCCCACCTCGTCACAGCCGTCGACGTGACGCCGCACGGCGTGCACGACCCGCTCGAGGTAGTCGGAGACCTGCTCCATGGAGTCGAGGACGCCGCCGATGTCGGTCGTCAGCGCCTCGAGGGCCGGCGAGCGGGCGCCCCTGTCCTCCGCGGACGCGTCGAGGGTGTTCGTCATGGGGGGTCCTTCGAGTGGGGGTCAGGCACCAGTATCCACGGCGAGCCCCGCAGCGTGACCTGCCACGATGAGGGATGCCGCGCGCCTACCGGAAGGGTTCGTCGAGCGCCCCGCCCGGCTACTTCGCGTGGGAGGCCGCCGGCCTGGCGTGGCTCGCGGTGGGCGGCGGGGCCTCCGTCGTCGAGGTCCTGGGCACCGGTCCCACCCATCTCGACCTCGCGTTCCTGACGTCCGCGGCGGCCACGGCCACCCACGCCGAGGCGCTCGGGCGCGGGCTGGCGGAGACCCACGCTGCCGGTGCACCGGCATACGGCAGCGGTCCACCGGGCTGGGAGGGGGACGGCTGGCTCGGCCCGCTGAGCGAGCCCCTCCCCCTCGTCCTGGGGGGCTGGCACACGTGGGGTGCGTTCTACGCGGAGGCGCGGATCACGCCGCTCGTGCGGGTCGGGCGCGAGCGGGGCGTGCTCGACGGCGGCGGGGTCGCCTCGCTGGAGCGCCTGGCCCGGACGGTGGCCCGCGGTGACCTGGACACCGGGGAGGCACCGGCCCGCCTCCACGGCGACCTGTGGTCCGGCAACGTCATGTGGACCGCCGAGGGGGCGGTGCTCATCGACCCGGCCGCGCACGGCGGTCACCGGGAGGCGGACCTCGCGATGCTGGCGCTCTTCGGGTGCCCCCACCTCGAGCGGGTCGTCGCGGCCTACCAGGAGGTCGCGCCGCTCGCCGACGGCTGGCGCGACCGGGTGCTCCTCCACCAGGTGCACCCGCTCCTGCTCCACGCGGTGCTCTTCGGCGGGTCGTACGTCGCGCAGTGCCTCTCGGCTGCGGCTCGCTACGCGTGAGCCCCGGTGGCTCGCTCCTCGTGGGCGCCGTGCAGCGGCGACGTCACTCGCCGCGCCGGTTCTGGTCGACGCGAGCCTCGACGACGACCCGCACCACGTCGTCGGGGAGGGGCTTCCCGGGGTGGAACCGCAACGTCGACCCCGACCACGAGACACCCCCGAGGGCACCTCGCATGGCAGTGAGCAGGCCCGGCCGCATCGTGATGAGGCTGAGGCCGGACTTCGACGCGTTGAGCGCGACGAGGGGCCCGTCGAGCACGAACGTCGGCACGCGGTAGGCGATCTTCTCCGTGGCGTCGGGCACGAGCTCGCGAATGCGAGCGCGCAGCGCGAGCAGCTCCTCCCGCTGGTCGGGCGGCAGGTGGTCGAACCACGCATCGACCTCCGCGACCTGGGCGACCTCTCGGTCCGGGCTCACGACACCTCCTGGGTCCGGTCCCCATCCTGCGCGGGGGCGGCGGGCCCCGCAAGACGAGCCGGGAGGGAAGAGCAGGTCAGCCCACCTACGGGCACGAGCACGGTGAGCTCGCGCACCGTGGGCACCCCCCGGCATACCGCTGCACGGCCTCGGTGAGGTCGACCCCGACCTGGTTCGCCAGCGACGCCACCCACGCCAGCACGTCGGCGAACTCGTGCTCGCGCTGCGCGTGGTCCCCCTTGCGGACCGCCTGTGCCAGCTCGCCGACCTCCTCCGCGAGCCACGCCACGGTGCTGGGCACCCCGCGCTCCCGGTCACGAGCGCCGAACGTCCGCTCGATGACGTCCTGGAGCTGGGCGAGGTCCATGGCCCGCAACCTACCCGTGCTCAGTTCAGCGAGGCCCCGCCCGGGTCCTGGGGCGTCGGGACGGCCCTGAAGCGCTCCATGATGGCCGCCTCCCGCCGGAGCAGGGCGATCACCGTGCGCAGCCGGGTCGCGGCGTCCGCCCCGTCGAGCACGCGCTGCCGGTCGCCCGGGTCGAGCGCGACCCGTTCCGCGATGCGGTAGGCCACCTGCCCGAGCGGTGCCTCGCTGGGCTCGACGTCCGCGCCCAGACGCCCGAGGTATGCCGTGTGCTCCCGCACGGCTCGCTCGGCCAGGTCGGCGACGGCCGGGTCGTCGGCGGCGGGCGGCTCGTCCAGCCAGGTCACCAGGCCCGTGGTGAACGGCGTGCCGGCGCCCTCGTCGATCCCGTCGAGGCGGAACCTCCGCACGCCGGTGGCGACGAGGTGGACCATCGTGCCGATGGAGCTCTCGGCGAGCGCCATCGCGTCGACGCGCGCCTCACACCCGATCCCCTGAAGGTCGCGCACCGCGTCGACACCCACCTCGTGGCCCGAGCGGATGAGCACGACACCGAAGCACCGCTCGCTCTCCCCCAGCTCCGCCAGTCGCCGCGCCAGCTCGAGGTAGCGCGGCTCGAACAGCTGGAGCGGCAGCCGCCCGCCCGGGAGCAGCACGGTGCCCAGCGGGAAGAGGGGGAGCGACGGCATACGTGCACTGTAGGGACCGCCACCCCTCGTCAGAAGGCCTTCAGGGACGGAGCAGGACTCGTGCCGGCGCACCGCCCGTCGGCCCCGGTGCGACGCCTCGTGTCCGGGACGTCGCCGCGCGTCGACTACCATGGGAGACAGTGGCCCGCCCTCTGCCTCGGGCCGCACGTCTTTGATGTCGATGCCATCGCGACCGGGACCCACTGTCCCGACGCGGCGCCGCGGCCCAGAGCCCGCCCGGCAGAACATCCCCGTCGACGCCGACCACAGCGTCCGCGACGACCCCTGAAACCAGAGAGACCACCTGTGTCCACCACGACCTTCGGCGCGCTCGGCGTGCCCACCTCCCTCGTCGACGTCCTCGCCACCGCGGGGATCACGACGCCCACCCCCATCCAGGCGGCCACGCTGCCCGACTCCCTCGCGGGTCATGACGTCCTCGGCCGCGGCCGCACGGGCTCGGGCAAGACCGTCGCCTTCCTCCTGCCCATGCTGACGCGCCTGTCCGAGGGCACGACCCGGCGACGCCCCCAGCGTCCCCGGGCCCTCATCCTCGCCCCGACGCGCGAGCTCGTCGCCCAGATCGACGAGGCGATGGCGCCGCTGGCCCAGGCGCTCGGGCTCACCTCCCGCACGGTCTTCGGCGGCGTCGGGCAGGGTCCGCAGGTGTCGGCCATCCGGCGCGGCGTCGACGTCGTCGTCGCCTGCCCCGGCCGGCTCGAGGACCTCATCGGGCAGGGCCACGTGTCGCTCGACTCCGTCGAGATCACCGTCATCGACGAGGCCGACCACATGGCCGACCTCGGCTTCCTGCCTCAGGTGCGTCGCCTCCTCGACGCGACGCCGACCCGCGGCCAGCGCATGCTCTTCTCGGCCACGCTCGACGCCGGCATCGGCGTCATCGTCAGGCGCTACCTCCACGACCCCGTGACGCACGAGGCGGACTCCGCGCAGTCCCCCATCGCGACCATGGCGCACCACATCCTCCACGTCACCCCGGACACCCACCTCCCGGTGCTCCTCGACCTCGTCGCGGCGCCGGGCCGCACGGTCGTCTTCACGCGCACCAAGCACCGCGCCAAGAAGCTCGCACGCCAGCTCAACGGCTCCGGCGTGCCGGCGGTCGAGCTGCACGGCAACCTCAGCCAGAACGCCCGCACCCGCACGATGGACGCCTTCCACGGCGGCGAGGCGCGCACCCTCGTCGCGACCGACATCGCGGCGCGCGGCATCCACGTCGACGACGTCGCCCTCGTCATCCACGCCGACCCGCCGGTGGAGCACAAGGCCTACCTCCACCGCTCGGGCCGCACCGCTCGGGCCGGTGCCTCCGGCACGGTGGTGACGCTCATGACCGACGACCAGGTGCGCGACGTCCGTGACCTCACGCGCAAGGCGGGGGTCCGGGCGACGACGACGCGCGTGCACGCGAGCCACCCGCTGCTGCAGGAGCTCGCGCCGGGCGACCGGTCGTTCGAGGGCGGGTATGCCGCCCCGGTCGCCGCCTCCTCCCGCCCCCGCGGCGGGTCGGGCTCCGGCCCGCGTCGCCAGGGCGGCGGCGGGCAGCGTCGGGACGGTGGCTCGGGTGGCGGCGGGCGCCCCTCCGGGTCCGCTGTCGGCGGGCGGCCCGCCGGGTCCGGTGCAGGCGGGCGGCCCTCCGGGTCGGGTCAGCGTCGCGGGGGCTCCCCGGCGCGCCCCGCATCCGCACGGCCGGCGCGCTCGGCCGCCTCCTTCTCGGAGCAGTCGCGCAGCCGCTCGCGCTGACCTGCCTTTCCCTCGCCGGCGTGAGGCGTCAGCGAGCGGTGCTGGGCTCCAGGCCCAGCGCCGCCGCGGGCGTCGCGGTCGCCGCACGGTGCGCGTCGACGATGTCGACACCCGCCTCGAGCACCGCCCAGCGCACGCAGTCCGCGAGGGTCGACGTGCTGCCGGCGATCGCGCCGTTCGCGGTCGTGCGGGCGGTGCCCTCGCTGACCTCGACCTCCACCTCGCCCAGCTGGTAGGTGCCGTCACCGAGTCCCGTCGCGGCCATGGCGTCGGACACGAGCGCCACCGAGCCCGGGCCGACCGTCTCGAACACCATCCGCACGACCTCCGGGGCGATGTGCACGCCGTCGGCGATGATCTCGACGACGGCCTCCCCACGAGCCGCCGCAGCCAGCGCGGCCGCGACCGGCCCGCCCGCACGGTGGTGCAGGGGCGGCATCCCGTTGAAGAGGTGCGTCACGAGGGCGGGTGACCCCTGGAGCTCGGCGATCATCCCGATCGTGCGCTCCACGCGGGCGGCGTCGGCGTCCGTGTGGCCGATGGCCGGCCGGATGCCGTGTGCCACGAGGGTGCGCACGAGGCTGTCGCTGCCCCGCCGCTCGGGGGCGAAGGTCAGCTGGCGGATGGCCGTCGGCGCACCCGCGCCGGCCGCGATCGCCACGAGCAGCTCGACGAGGCCGGTGTCCGGGTCCCTGAGGTGGGCGGGGTCGTGCGCACCGCGGCGGGCCTCGGAGAGGAAGGGACCTTCGAGGTGGATGCCGGCCAGCACACCCCGCTTGACCAGCCGGCTCAGCACGGTGACCCGCTCGCGCAGGTCCCTGGCGCTGGCGGAGACCAGGCTGGCCACGACCGTGTCCACGCCGGCCCGGGCGTGGTGCGCGAGCGCGCGGCGCGTGGCGTCCTCCGACGTGCCGAACTCCGCTCCGGCGGCGCCGTGGCAGTGGATGTCGACGAGGCCACTCACGCACGTTGACGCTACCCGAGCCCGGCGGCGCGACCGATCGGGGGTGCAGTCGTGTTGTCGGTCGGCGCCGTGGAGCGGCGTGTCGGGGGGCCTCCGAGCCCTGGCTCAGGCGCTGCGGCTAGGTTCTCCTGTCCATGGACTGGGTCGGGGCGGTGTGGGAGCGGGTGCTGCCCGACCAGGGGGTCTCCCTCTCGGGCACGCCGGTGCTGCTCGTGCTCGTGGGCGCCCTCGTCGCCGTCTCCGTGCGACCCGTCTGGCGGGTCCTGAGGCTCGCCGTCACGCTCGTGCACGAGCTCGGTCACGCGGGGGTGGGCCTGCTGGCCGGCCGGCGGTTCACCGGGTTCGTGCTGCGCGGGGACATGTCCGGGCACGCCGTCACCGTCGGTCCCGCCCGCGGCGTCGGCCGGGTGGCCACGACCTGGGCCGGGTACCCCGCTCCCGCACTCGTCGGGGCGGCACTCGCCTGGCTCGCGGTCGGGGGGTGGTCCGCACCCGTGCTCACGGCGGTCCTCGCCGTGCTCGTCGCGTCGGCGCTGAGGGTGCGCTCGGTCCTCACCGCGGTCGTCGTCGCCGTCGCGGTCCTCGCCACCGGGGCGCTGTGGTGGAGCCAGGACTCCGAGCTCCAGGCACAGGTGCTCGTGGCGGCCGGAGTCGTGCTCGTGGTCGGCGCATGGCGCCACCTGGCAGCGGTGCTCGTCGCCCCCGACCGCGGCGTGAGCGACCCCTCGGTGCTGGCCCGCCTCACCCATGTCCCGGGCCTCGTCTGGAACGGGACGTTCGTGCTCGTGTGCGCGCTCGCCACGTGGTGGGCGGCGAGCACGACACTCGCAGCAGCGGGAGTGATCGGCTCATGATGACCAGGGCGCTCCCGGGCCGGGGGTCCGCGGCGTAGGCTCCGCGGCACGACCCACAGCCACGGAGGTGCACGTGCTCGGCCGCACCAGCTACACGACCGAGGAGCTCGAGTCCTGCCGCGCCCACGTCGACGCGCTGCTCGCGGCGTGGGAGGCCGATGCCGTCGAGGACTCCACCCTCGAGGGCCTGGTGTTCGTCCAGGCGGTCGTCGCGCTCGACGCCTGGTTCGTCCACCGTCTCCGCACCCAGGAGGGCAAGGACGGCAACCCGATGAACGAGGTGCGGGTGCTCGCCGACTCGGTGGTCGCGAACGACGGGATCGTCCGCGTCGAGGGTGGGATCCGGTGGGTGCCCGAGCGCACCGTCCTCGGCCTCGGTGTGGGCGACGAGGTGGTCGTCACGGCCAACGGCTTCGAGCGCCTCGCCGCCGCCTACCTCGCCGCCGTCGAGGCCACCTACGTGTCGTGACCCGGGGGAGCGAGGAGTCCGCGGTCGGGGCCGGACCCGCGAGGGCTAGCGTGGGTGCATGGCATACGAGTACAAGGTCGTCGAGATCCGCGAGAAGCTCATCGGGGGGAAGCTCTCGGGCGACAAGCTCCAGAAGATCCTCAACGAGCACGCGGCTCAGGGCTGGCGCCTGACCCACATCACCGAGGCCGAGGTCAAGGGCCGCGTCGGCCCGGGCGGTGTCGAGGGCCTCCTCGTGACGTTCGAGCGCCAGGTCTGACTCCGGTCCGCCCGGCCGTGGGCGGAACGACGAGCTCGGCTGGAACGCGTCCGGCACGTGAGAAGCGGAGGAGCTCCCATGCAGCAGCGTGAGCTCGGCGACCTCAGGGTCGGCGCCATCGGGCTCGGTGGGATGCCGATGTCCATCGAGGGCCGGCCCGAGGAGGCGCGGTCCGTCGCGACGATCCACGCCGCGCTCGATGCCGGCGTCACCCTCATCGACACCGCCGACGCCTACCACCTCACCGCCGACGACGTCGGCCACAACGAGGACCTCATCGCGCGGGCGCTGCGCTCGTGGCCGGGCGACTCTGCCGCCGTGCTCGTCGCGACCAAGGGCGGCCACCTCCGACCCGGCGACGGGTCGTGGACGCTCAACGGCGACCCGGCATACCTGCGCCGGGCGGCCAGGGCCTCGGCGAGGCGGCTCGGCGTCGACGCGATCGGGCTCTACCAGCTCCACCGGCCCGACCCGAGGGTGCCGTACGCCGAGTCGGTCGGTGCCCTCGCGGAGCTGCTCGACGAGGGCGTCATCCGGCGCGCCGGCATCTCGAACGCCACGGTGGCCCAGATCGACGAGGCCAACGAGGTCCTCGGCGGGCGGCTCGTCTCGGTCCAGAACCAGTTCTCGCCGACGTTCAGGTCCAGCCACGACGAGCTCGACCACTGCGCGGCCCTCGGCATCGCCTTCCTGCCCTGGAGCCCCCTCGGCGGCATCAGCGGCGCCGGGGAGCTCGGCTCCCGGCACGCCGCCTTCGCCGACGTGGCGAGGGCCCACGGAGTGAGCGCGCAGCAGGTCGCCCTGGCCTGGGAGCTCTCGCTGGCCGACGTCGTGATCCCCATCCCCGGGGCGTCACGACCCGCATCCATCGAGGACTCCGTGCGCGCCGCCGACCTCGAGCTCGACGACGACGAGCTGGCGGCCCTCAGCGCACCGGGATGACGACCCGCGTGCGCCAGTTGGCCGGGTCCCCCGTCGGCTCGGACAGGTACTCCTCCCACATGTCCTCGCGCGGCGTGAGGGTGTGCTCGCCGATCCAGGCCATGACCTGGCCGTAGGTGTCCTGGATCGTGTCGTAGGGCCCGACGTGCACCGCCACCGCGGCGCGGCCACCCGGACGCTCCTCGACGACCACACCGCCGTCGGGCACGTGCACGTCACCGGCCACCGGGAACCCGGCCGACACGTCCACCGTGTCCGTCGGCATCCCGTGGTACCAGCCGAACGGTGGCCCGCTGACCCGGCCCCCCGCCTCCGGGAGGACGTGCATCACCTGCTCGAAGGCGTGCGTGAAGAACTCCGCCATGCCCTGCACCGGGACCCTCCGGCGCACGCGCGCCACCGTCTCCGAGGGCACCTCGACCAGCTCGACATCGACCATCCCCGACTCCGTTCTCGTCCTCCCACCGTCCCAGCCCGCCTCCCGACGCGCCAGAGAGCCGAAGCGTCTCGTGCATCACGGTCGCCGGCCTGCGCGTCGGGTGGGCGTGCGATCGTGGCCTCATGCCTCCCTTCTCCGGCATCCCCGCCGACGCGCTCGACTTCTACGAGGACCTCCGGGCCGACAACACGCGCACGTGGTGGCAGGCCAACGCCGAGCGGTATGCCGGGTCCGTCCGGGAGCCGATGGAGCGCCTCCTCGACGCCCTCGAGGACGAGTTCGGCGCCGCCCGCCTGTACCGGCCGCACCGCGACGTGCGGTTCAGCGCGGACAAGTCGCCGTACAAGGACCACCAGGGCGCGCTGGCCCCGACCGCCCCGGGCATGGGGTTCTACGTCCAGGTGAGCCCCGACGGCCTCCTCACCGGGGGCGGCTTCTACCCCACGGGTCCCGACCAGCTGCCCCGGCTGCGCGCCGCGATCGACGCACCGCGGTCCGGCCAGGAGCTCCAGGCCCTCGTCGACGGGCTCGTCGACCGTGGCTTCGAGATCCGCGGGGAGACGGTGGCCACCCGCCCGCGCGGGGTGCCGGCGGACCACCCCCGGCTCGAGCTCATGCGCCACAAGAACCTCCTGGCCAGCCGCACCCACGGCGAGCCCGCGTGGCTCTCGACACCCGCCGTCGTCGACCACGTGCGCGAGGACTGGCGGGCAGTGCGGCCGCTCGTCGAGTGGCTGACCGCCAACGTCGGCGCCACCGAGCAGCCCCGCGGCCGCTGACCACGGGACGACTGGCCGGCCGGCCCGTGCCGGCCTGAGGGTGTCGGGGAGGAGGACCGACGGAGGCGATGACGGTGGCTCCCGCGGATGTGGGGACCCTCGATGATCGGCTTCGGCACCCGGCCCTACCGCACGGCCGACGGCAAGGAGCGCGAGTGGTTCGCGATCGGGCTCGCGCCACGCAAGGCCGCGCTCACCCTCGACGGGCTCGTGGCCCGGGCCCGGCGCACGACCGACGACCAGCCCTGCTGACCCGGCATCCGACGTCGTCGCCCGACGAGCCGTGGGGGAGAATCGGCGTCGATGACCCTCACCGACCGCCTGACCGGCGCCTCCACCGCCGGGGCGGACGCGGCATTCGACGTCTTCCTCGACTGGGCGGGTGAGCGGGGCTTCTCCCTGTATGCCGCGCAGGAGGAGGCGGTGCTCGCGCTCGCCGGCGGTGCCCACGTCGTCCTCGCGACACCGACCGGGTCGGGCAAGTCGCTCGTCGCCGTGGCAGCCCACGCCCTCGCCCTGGCCGAGGGCCGGCGCAGCTGGTACACCGCCCCCATCAAGGCCCTCGTCAGCGAGAAGTTCTTCGCGCTCGTCGAGATCTTCGGCGCCGAGCAGGTCGGCATGCTCACCGGGGACGCCGCCGTGAACGCGGGCGCACCCATCATCTGCGCCACCGCCGAGGTGCTGGCCAACCACGCCCTGCGCGACCGTGAGCAGGCCGACGTCGGGCTCGTCGTCATGGACGAGTTCCACTTCTACACCGAGCCCGACCGGGGCTGGGCCTGGCAGGTGCCGCTGCTCCTGCTGCCCGAGACGCAGTTCCTCCTCATGTCGGCGACACTCGGTGAGACGCGGACCTTCGAGGTCGACCTCACCCGCCGCACCGGGCGCGAGACGGTCGCCGTCACCGGTGCCGACCGTCCGGTGCCGCTGGAGTTCTCGTGGGTGCTCACCCCGGTGCACGAGACGCTCGAGCTGCTGCTCCGCGAGGACAGGGCGCCCGTCTACGTCGTGTCGTTCACCCAGGCCGCCGCCGTCGAGCAGGCGCAGGCCCTGGCGAGCGTCGACATCGTCTCGTCCGACCGCAAGGCGGCCATCAAGGAGGCCGTGGGCGGGTTCCGCTTCGGGAAGGGGTTCGGGGCGGCGCTCCGCCGGCTCGTGCTCCACGGGATCGGCGTGCACCACGCGGGGATGCTGCCGAAGTACCGGCGACTCGTGGAGACGCTCGCCCAGGCGGGGCTGCTGGCGGTCATCTGCGGCACGGACACCCTCGGCGTGGGCATCAACGTGCCGATCCGCACGGTCCTCCTCACCTCGCTGACGAAGTACGACGGCCGCAAGCAGAGGGTGCTGCGCGCGCGGGAGTTCCACCAGATCGCCGGCCGTGCCGGGCGGGCGGGCTTCGACACCGTCGGCTACGTCGTCGTGCAGGCTCCCGAGCACGTCGTCGAGAACGAGAAGGCCCTCGCCAAGGCGGGTGAGGACCCCAAGAAGCGCCGGAGGGTCGTGCGCCGCAAGCCCCCCGAGGGGGCGCTCTCGTACACGGAGGCGACGTACGCGCGGCTCGTCGAGGCCGAGCCGGAGCCGCTGACCTCGAAGATGCGCGTCGACCACGCGATGGTCCTCAACGTCCTCGACCAGTGGGAGGGCCAGCAGGAGGCCCTGCACACCCTCGTGCTCGACAACCACGAGGAGGACGCCCGCCGGGAGGCCCTCGTCGAGCGCGCCGTCCAGGTGCTGGGCTCCCTCCTGCGAGCCCGGGTCGTCGAGCCCGACGACGGCTCGACGCTCGAGGAGTGGCTCCCGCCCGAGGAGCCCGGGCCGCCCGAGGGTCCGGCGCCCGAGGCGAGCCCGCCGGGCGGAGACGAGCGGGACGCGGACGGCATACCTGCTGGTGAGGGTGACCTGGGCCCGATCGGGCAGCTGCTCGCGGCTGCCGGTCACGTCGGGTCGGCCGAGCCGGATGCCGGCCACGTGGAGGATGGCGGGGCACGGGGCGGGGTGTCCGGCGAGACCGCCGATGGGTCCCGCGACGACGGTGACGCCGCGGAGGTCGGCGCCCTCGAGCACTTCGTGCGGGCCGACGGCCGACGCTACGCCGAGGGGCCGTTCCAGGTGTCGCTCGACCTGCACGACGGCTTCGCGCTCAACCAGGCCCTCTCCGCGTTCGCCCTCGCGACGCTCGAGCTGCTCGACCCCGAGGCGCCGGGGTACGCGCTCGACGTCGTCAGCGTCATCGAGGCGACCCTCGAGGACCCGCGGCCCGTGCTCGTGGCCCAGCGGTTCGAGGCCCGGGGCGAGGCCGTGGGCGCGATGAAGGCCGACGGCCTCGACTACGAGGAGCGCATGGACGCCCTCGACGACGTCACGTGGCCCATGCCCCTCGCCGAGGAGCTCGAGGGCGCGCTGCGCGTCTACCGGCAGCGGCACCCGTGGGTCGACCCGCGCGACCTCTCGCCCAAGTCGGTCGTCCGCGAGATGTACGAGCGGGCCATGACGTTCGGGGAGTTCGTCGCCCACCACAAGCTGGCTCGCGCCGAGGGCGTCGTGCTCCGCTACCTCACCGACGCCTACCGTGCCCTGCGCTCGACCGTCCCGACCTCGGCGCGCACCGAGGAGCTCGACGACATCATCGAGTGGCTCGGGGAGCTCGTGCGGCACACCGACTCCAGCCTCCTCGACGAGTGGGAGGCACTGGCCAACCCCACCGACGAGCTCACCGAGGTACGCGCGCCCTCAGAGGGGCGAGCGCTCTCGGCGAACCCCCGCGCCCTTCGGGTCATGGTGCGGCAGAGCATGTTCCGTCGCATCGAGCTGCTGGCCCTGCACCGGTATGCCGCGTTGGCCGCACTCGACGGTGGCCTCACCGAGGAGGAGTGGGAGGCGGCGGCCGGCGCCTACCGCGCGGAGTACGGCCACCTCGGGACCGGTCCGGAGGCGCGCGGCCCCGCGCTGTTCCAGCTCGTCGAGGACGGTGACACGTGGCTCGTCACGCAGATCCTCGAGGACCCCGACGGCGACCGCGACTGGCGGATCACCGCCGAGCTCGACGTCCCGGCCAGCGACGAGGCCGGCGAGGTGGTCCTCGTCGTGACGGGGTTCGGGCCGGCCTGACTCGACCCACGCGCGGGTGGCGCGGCACGCAGCCGCCAATGGCGACGTGCGCGGCATCCGCTACATCGGTGGCTGGGACGCGTCGATCTGCTGGGTGAGGTACTGCGGCAGGCCGACCCGCATCAGGGCCTCGATCTGTGCCTCGAACCAGTCGGCGTGCTTCTCCTCCTCGCGCGCCATCTCCTCGAACAGCGAGGCGGTGGCGTGGTCGCCGAGGTCGTGGCACTCCTGGGCGGAGGCGTTGAACTGGGCGACCGCCGCGACCTCCCCCTCGAGGGCCAGGCGGAGGATCTCCTCGGCGTCCTCCCCGACGCGCAGCGGGTTGAGCCGCTGGATGTTGGGGTGGCCCTCGAAGAAGAGGACGCGCGTGATGAGCCCGTCGGCGTCACGCATCTCGTCGATGGACAGGTCGTAGAAGACCTTGCCGAGCCGGGGGAAGCCCCAGCTGTCGAGCATCCTCGCGTGGAGGAAGTACGTGTTCACCACGCCGAGCTCGAGGGTGAGGGCGTCGTTCAGGAGCTCCACGACCCGGGGACTAGCTGGCCGCATGGCACACCTCCGCAGTGTCGGGGACCGGGGTGGCGTCATGCTCGCACACGAGGCGACGCACCGAGAAGACGCAGGCCCCGCAGTCGCGGCCCGCTCCGGTCACCCGGCACACCTGCCCGAGGGTGCGGGCGCCCGACTCCACCGCCCTCGCGATCGCCGCGTCGTTGACGACGTGGCAGTGGCAGACGATCACGGGAGACCCCCTCGGTGGCGCGTCGGTCGGCGGGCGGGGTGGCGAGCGGCTGGGGAGGCCGCCCGGCAGTTAGGTAAGGGTTACCTAAGCAGATGGTACGGACGTGCGGCAAATCGGCGGTACGCCTTTTCTGCATCGTGGAACGACCGGCGGGCCGGCTCGGGTGGACCCGTGTCAGTCGCGGCGCACGTCGACGGGAGCGGGCCCGAGGCGGTGCGCGGTGAGGGCGGCCGTGGAGCGCGCCGCGAGCCCCGACCCGAACACCGCGCGTAGCGCCGCCTCCTGCACGACCCGTCCGACCCGGCCGGGGATCTTCGCGCTGCTGCTGCGCGCCCCCGCGCGCACGACCGCCTCCACGCGGGTGCGCCGCGCCTGCTCGTATGCCGGGAGCCCGGCCCGGCCGTGCCGCCCCAGGGCGCGGGCGAGCACCACGGCATCCTCCAGCGCGATCGCGGCACCCTGGCCGCTGCTCGGGGAGGGTGCGTGCGCGGCATCGCCGACGATGACGGTGGACCCTCGCCACCACGTCGGGACGTGCGGGAGGTCGTAGGTGTTGTCGCCGGCCAGCTCGAGGATGCCGTCCGCGACGAGTCGGGAGGCGGGCCCGGCGTCGTCCGCGACGAGGTCGGCGAGCCACGAGAGCCACTGGTCGCCGGTCGTCACCGCACGTTCCGCCGCGGAGATCTCGCCGCGAGGGACGTTGACGAACCACACGACGTCGCCGGTCGGCAGCGGGTGGGCGCCGAAGAAGGAGCGTCGCCCGAAGACGAAGTGCCACGCCTCGGGCTCCAGCTCCCCCGCGACCGGCGAGCTCGTCGACAGGCCACCGAAGTTCGTCAGGCCCACGTAGCGGGCGGGCGGCGCGGCGGGGTCGAGCGCGCGCCGGACCCGGGAGTGGACGCCGTCTGCTCCCACGAGGACGTCCGCCCGGAGCGTCGTGCCGTCCTCGAGGGTGGCCTCCACCTCGTTCCCGTGGTCGGCCGTCGTCACCACCCTGGCGCCGAGCCGGACCCGGGCGCCCACCGCTCGAGCGGCGTCCACGAGCTCGACGGCCAGGGCGGATCGCTTCATCGTGAGCGCCACGGACCCGTCGTCCAGCGGCGTGCCCAGGGCGACGTCACCGAGGTGGCGGCCCGTGGCGCCGAACAGGCGGTTGAGCCTGCTGGGGTGGCCGACGGACCGCACGCGGTCGAGCACGCCCAGGGCGTCGAGCGCATCCAACCCGTTGGGCGCCACCGTGATCCACGAGCCCTCGTGGCGGTTCGCGACGGCTCGCCGCTCGAGCACGGTGACGTCCATCCCGAGGTTGGCTGCGGCCAGGGCCACGGCCGGTCCGGCGACGCCACCACCGATGACGAGTACCCTCATGGCAGATCCTTTGTACGGAGTTCGGATATTTCGATTTTCGAAGGGTATGCCTGATGGTGACGCGACGTCAAGTGGTCGCCGAGCTGGGCGACGCGATGCAGCGGTACCAGCGCAGCGTGCAGTCCTACGACGACGCGGTCGGCCGCGCGCTGGGCCTCGGACCTGCGGACCTGCGGTGCCTCGACTGGCTCGTCGACGGGCCCAGGACGGCCGGGGTGCTCGCGACGGCGACGGGTCTGCGCCCCGCCGCGACGACCGCCCTCATCGACCGGCTCGAAGCCAGGGGGCTCGTGGAACGGGTGCGGGACGAGGCGGACCGCCGCAAGGTGCTCGTGCGGATGACCGACGAGGGCATGCGGTCGACCTACGCGATGTACGCACCCCTCGTCGAGGAGGGACAGGGGCTCTTCGCCCGCCACTCGGTCGCCCAGCTCCTCGAGATGCGCGACCTCCTCGACGCGATGCGGGAGATGACCGACCGGCACCGCGAGCGCCTGACAGCGACGGACTGAGCAGGCTCCCCGGCTTCCCGACTTTGTCTGTCAGATCGCGGCGACACGCCGCTGGATGCCGGATACTCCGGCATTCCGACAGACAAGGTCGGGGGGCCCGCGGGCGGTTGCGCCGGCCTCCGAACAGGCCTCGCTCGGACGTAGGATCGAGGCGTGGCCATCTCTCCGGGTCGCTCCCGGCCCGACGCGCGGTGCCCCATCCGCGTCGGCGAGCCGTGCACGCTCTGCGTCCCCGGGG
>DASSYJ010000022.1:0-35113 GCA_035703305.1 Ornithinibacter sp.
ACGACGTCGCGCGCGGCGTCGGTCACCGCGGGCTGCCGGCCCTGCGTCGCCCGGACGAGGCGCTCGAGCCGCATGCGGTCCGCGGCCGTGGCCCGACCCAGCAGCTCCCCGGCGTGCTCCAGGCGACGCCCCAGCACTTCGGTGACGAGGTCGGCGAGCTCGGGCACCCGCGAGAACGCGCGGAACAGCCAGAACGTCGCTCGCTCGAGCCTCCCCCGGTCGCCGATGCCCTCGACGCCGTAGCGCGCGAGCACCCGCTCGAGGCGACGCTGGTAGCGCGCGGGCAGCCCCGCGCGGTCGGCGTCGAGCCACCGCAGGAACTCGAGCACGTACTCCTGCGTGCTGCCCTGGTCGACATCGTCCGCGTCGCCGAGGGCCTCGGCCTCGGTCCGCGGCCGGTAGAGGGAGCCGATGTCGGCGAAGAGGTCGAGGAACGCGTCCTCACGGGCCAGGAGCGCCGGGTCCGCCGGGCTGCGGGCCTCCGCGAGGGTCCCGTAGGCGGTGCGCAGTGCCCTGACCGCCGCCGGGTCGAGGTCGAACCCGAGCAGGTATGCCGTGAGGTCGTCGAAGACGTCGGCCGGCCGGGCCGCGTCGTCGACGACGAGGAGCGTGGCGAGGTCGACCGCCTCCTCGTCCGCCCCGCCGGGCAGGTCGGGCAGCAGGCGGGACTCCTGGGTCGACTTGACCCGAAGGAGCGGGTCCCCCTGCTCGACCTGCTGGTTGGGCAGGACCACGAGCGCCGTGACGGTTCCGGCCAGGGGCGCGGTGAGCGTGCTCAGCATCTTCATCGACTCGAGGGTCGCGACCGGCTGGCCGGGGGTCACCCGGTCACCGACACCCACGAGGAGCGAGCAGACCAGAGCCGGGGCAGGGGCGCGGACGACGACGCCGTCCTCCCGGGTCACGGTGTGGGCCACACCGTCGATCTCGAGGCGGACCGCGTCGCCCTCGGTCACCGCGACGACCCGGCGGGTCCTGCCGGCCACGAGCATCCGCCGCTCGAAGGGGCTGAGCGAGTCCACGACGACGTCGAGGCGCACCCCGTCGTGGACGCGGTAGCGGTCCGGGGCCGTGCGGTCCACCCGCAGGCGGTACCGGCCGCCCCGGTAGCCGAGGTCGATGGCGACGCCGACGCGCTCGGGGTGCTCCGGTCGCCCGCGCTCGGCACTGGCCCGGAACGAGCGCTGGACGAGGGCGAGGTCGGCCTCGTACACCTCGATCGCCGCGGCCACGACGGCGACCGGGTCGCGGTCGGGCACGAGGGCGCCCGAGGCGAGCTGGGCGGCATACCACTGCGGGTGCGGTGGGCCGTCGAGCACGGCCCCGGCCCCGAGGACCGAGATGAGGCCCGTGCGGTTGGTCGCCCCGCCGGACAGCACGACGCTCGTGCGCTCCAGAGCACGTCGCAGGCGCGCGAGGGCCTGGGCACGGTCGCGCCCCCAGGACGTCACGGTGGCGATGACCGGGTCGTGGACGGCATCGACGAGGTCCCCCACGCGCAGGCCCGCGTCGACCCGGACTCCGGTGCCCACCGGCAGGGAGAGCACCTCGACGCGCCCCCCCGTGGGTGCGTACCCGCGGTCGGGGTCGTGGGCCAGCAGGCGTGCCTCGATGGTCCAGCCCTCCCCGGCCGGAGCTGAGGGCGGAAGCGGTTCGCCCAGACCGGCCCGGAGGCGGATGCCGAGGATGCCCGCGCCGGTGCGCTCCTCCACCCCGGTGTGGGTGACCCGGCCGTCGGTGTCGACCGCGGTGACGGCGAACGTCCCGTCGGGCTCGAGCCCGAAGTGCACCACTGCGCTGCCCTCGTATGCCGCGTGCTCCAGGAGGGCGCCGGCCGCCGCCTCCATCGCCGCGGCGGTCTCGTCGGGCACCCCCGTGGCCGGGAGCTCGGTGAGGACGGCCCACGTGTCCCGCAGCACGGTCACCTCGCGGAGCCCGAGCGTCCAGACGGTCCCTGCGGCATCCCGCACGGCATCGACCTCGAGCCGTCGGGCATCCTCGCTGGGCCGGCCCGTCGCCGGCACCGGCACGCCGGCGGCCGCGGCCACCTGGGCCAGCCCGGCGCGGGTGCCGACCGCGCGGATTGCGGCCGCATCGGGGCCGAGGACGAGGATCCCGGCCTCGGCGCACTCGGCGGCGAGCTCGGCCCGGTCGCTGCAGGGCACGAGCCCGAGCCAGACCGCATCGGCCCGAGCCGCAACCAGCGTGGCGACGAGGTCGGGCACAGGGACGACTCCGCCCCGGGGCACCTCGAAGACCAGCGTCTCGCCCGCCTCGCGGGCCCACCAGGCCGCGCTGCGCGGCACCGTGCTCACCGCGATGGTGCGCAGCTGCTCCCCGGTGACCGGGTCGGTGAGCGCCCCCGCCGTGGCGAGCACCCGGACGGCGGGCTCGCCCCGGTCGACGACGGCGAGCCGCCGCACGCTCCTCACTCCGGCATCCCCGAGCCGAATGCCGTGTGCAGCGAGCCGCGCACGTCGTCCGGGACCGCGGTCAGGGGCACGGTCGTGTAGCCGTCGAGGCGGACGACCACCCGGCCCCGGTCGTCGACGACGAGGGCGTCGACGTGGCCGTCGTGGACCTCGGCGTGCGCCACGAGGGGGCGGGTGGCCTCCGCCGGGTCGAGCACCACGCGCGCGCTCCCGACACCCAGCGGCAGGGCCAGCCGGTCGCCCCTGGCGGCCTCCCAGAGGCCGGCGGTCTGGAAGCACAGCTCGACGAGCCGCGGTGCCAGGGTGAGCGGGGCCCCCGAGGGCGAGCGGTCGTCGGGCAGCGACTCGGGCAGGCGGGCCGTGGACCCGTCGCCGTCGCGCCACGCCGCCTCGACGACCTGGTAGGCCGGCCCGTGGAAGTAGAACCGGTAGACCTGCTCCGCGTCCACCACCGGGTCGTGCTGCGACCGGTCGAGCTCGCTGTGCTGCTCCTCGGCCGCAGCGGTGGTCAGTCGCACCCGGCCGGTGAAGTGCGTCGTCCGCACCGGCGCGTCGTGGCCGGGGAGCGTGCGCTCCGCGGTCAGGGTGCAGTGGGCCACGAGGTCGTCACCACCGGCGGGGTCGGGCGCCGTCACCGCCGAGACCGTCAGGGTGCGTGGCTCGTCGCGGTAGAACTTCACCGGCGCCAGGAAGGCGACGTCCTCGACGGCCGCGACCCGGCATCCGGGCGGCGCCACGAGCGACGCGACCTCGGCGAAGGCCTCCATCCCCATGACACCCGGGAGGACCGGCGTGCCGTCGATGCGGTGGTCACCGAGGAAGGCCTGCTCTGCCGGGTCGAGGGTGACCCGGTCGACGACACCGTCGTTCGTGCTGAGCCCGACGTCGCCGACCATCGGGCCGTGGACGCCCTCCGCGGTGAGCGCGCCCGGCGCCACCCCGCCGCCCTCGTGCTGCTCGCCGGCCATGAGGCCGAGCTCGCCCGCGACGACGACCTCGCCGGAGAAGCCGGACGACGTCAGCTCCCGGCGGATCCAGGCGACGCCTGCCTCGGGCGGGAGCATCTGCACCCCCGCCATCTCCATGATCTTCGGGATCGAGCCGCGGGTCGCCATGCCGATGCCGCCCCACGCCGTCCAGTCGAGGGCGAGGGCGCGAGTCGCCGGCCGCGAGGCCCGCATGTTCGAGACGGTCTTGCACAGGAGGTCGTTGGCCGCGGCGTAGTCGGTCTGGCCGTTGTTGCCGAAGCGCCCGGCGACCGACGAGAACGCCACCACGGCACCGACGTCCATCGTGCGAGCGGCCTGCCAGACGTTGAACCACCCGGTCGTCTTGACGTCGAACACGAGGTCGAACTCCCGTGGCTCCTTCTCGGGCAGGTTCCGGCTGATCTCGACGCCGGCCGCGTGGAGCAGCACGTCGACGTGCCCGCTGCGGTCGCGCACCTGGCCCATCACCGCACCGACGGCATCGGCATCGATGAGGTCGACGGAGTAGTAGTACGCCGTGCCCCCCGCGGCCTCGACCGCCTCGACGCAGGTGAGGGCCGCCTCGAGCCGCTCGATGCGGGCGAGCTCCCGGTCGATGGCCACTGGTGTCGGCTTGTCCCCGCGCCCCTTCATCCGCGCGGCGATGGTCCCCTTGAGGGAGGTCTTGTCCGTGCGGAAGGCGGCGATGTCCGGGTCGGCCGGGTCCGGTGCCGGGGTGAGGTCGAGCAGGTGGAAGCACCCACCCGACGCCACGGCGAGGTCGGCGGTGATCGCGGAGACGATGCTGCCGGCGGCACCGGTGACGACAACGACGGACTCGGAGGTCAGCGGCATGCCAGCGTCGCCCGTCGTGGATCCGTCCTCGCGAGCCGGGAACGGCTGCTCGACGAGGGCAATGCCGAAGCGCCGGCCGTCGACGCGGCCCACCTCGACGCAGCCGGGGTCCCACAGCGTCTCCTCGATGAGCACGTCGGCGACCGCGGCGGTCCTGCGGTCCATCGGCAGGTCGACCGCCTTGACGAGCGCGTCGGGCCGCTCCTTCTTGTACGACTTGGTGAATCCCGTCACCGCGCCGCCGAGCGTGGATACCGCGCCCGTGGACGCGTAGCCGTGGTGGCCACCGAGCCGGGTGGCCGACACGAGGAACGCGTCGGACTCCCAGAGGTGGCGCATCGTCGCGTAGAGCGCCTTGACGCGTCGGCGGAGCGCCTCGCGCCAGGTGTCGAGGTCGTATGCCGTGAGGTCACCTTCGTCGTCGAGGGCGGCGAGCCAGTAGACGCCCGCGACCGGGCCCTCGGCCGTCCACGCGGTGAGCTGCGAGAGCAGCGCGTCGGTGGGCGTGCCGGCGTCGAGCACGAGCGGGGTGGCGCCGGCCTTGCGCAGTCGCTTGACGAGCGCGTCGCCGACACCGGCCTCGTCGCGCATCACGACGACGCGGGCCCCGGCGAGCGAGACGCCGGTGGGCAGGCAGCGGTCGGCGGCCGGGCGGAGCGAGGGTGTGGGGACGCGCCGTGGGAGCGCGTCGACCGCGTCGAGGTCGCCCACCACGGTCACGGGGGCGACGGGATGCGCCGGGGCGGCCCCCGGAGCCGCCTGTCCGGCGGCTGCCGCCGTGGCCGGGGCCGCGGTGCCGAGCTTCCCTCGGACCCAGCCGGCCACGTGGTTCAGGGTCGGGAACTCTCGCAGCTGGAGGGTGTCGTCGCGCTCGAGGTCCCACCGCGCGCGGACCGCGGCGAAGACCTCGGCCTGCTTGACCGTGTCGACACCGAGGTCGGCCTCGAGGTCGAGGTCCGGGTCGAGGAGGTCTGCGGGATAGCCCGTCATCTCGGCGACGATCGACGTGACCGTGTCGAGGACCTCGTCCCCGGCCGGCGCGGCGACGGGGGCGGCGGAAGCGGCGGCCGGTGGAGCCGGCGCCGTCGACGGTGCTGCCGGGGCTGTGGCGGTCGCTGCCGGGAGGCCGGCAGCGGGGATCGCCGCGGCAGCGGCGGGTGCGGGCACGCCGAGCCGCTCCCGGACCCAGGCGGCGACGTGGTTCAGCGTCGGGAACTCCCGGAGCTGGAGGTTGTCGTCCCTGACGAGGTCCCACTGCGCGCGGACTGCGGCGAACACCTCGGCCTGCTTGACCGTGTCGACACCCAGGTCGGCCTCGAGGTCGAGGTCCGGGCCGAGGAGGTCGGCGGGGTAGCCCGTCATCTCCGCGACGATCTGCGTGATCGTCGCGAGGATCGGGTCCTCGGCGGCCTCGCCGAAGGGGCGCGGCGACGGCTCCAGCACCGGCGAGGCCGACGCGGTCGAGCCGCCGGCGGTGACGCCGAGCTTTCCGCGGACCCATCCCGCCACGTGGTTGAGCGTCGGGAAGTCCCGCAGCCGCAGGTTGTCGTCGCGCTCGAGGTCCCACTGCGACCGCACGGCCGCGAAGACCTCGGCCTGCTTGACCGTGTCGACACCGAGGTCGGCCTCGAGGTCGAGGTCGGGGTCGAGGAGGTCTGCGGGATAGCCCGTCATCTCGGCGACGATGTCGGTGACGGTCGCCAGCACCGAGTCCGCGGACGGCCCGGGCGGCTCCGTGGCGGCCGCTTGCGCGGGTGGTGCCGGCGCGGGGACGGCCGGTGCCGTCGGTGCCGTGGATGCCGTCGCTGCAGCGACCTCAGGGGCGGCAGGTGCTGCCGGCGTCACGGACGCCGTCCGGGGCGCACCGTCGGCCGTGACCGGCACAGGCGGGGCGGCAGGGGCGCTCGTGGGGGCGCCCGGGACGGCGAACCCACGGGTGGGGGCCAGCCGGTCGGCATACGGCACGGGCACGTGCCCCGACCTGGCGACCGGGGTGGTGGCGGGCCCGGTGTCGACGACGCGGAGGCGTCGGTGGTCGACCTCGAGCCGGCTGCCCGGGTGGCCGGAGAGCCGGTCGAGCCAGCCCTGCCACGCGGCCCGGTCGACGACCCGGTAGGCATAGCCGAGCTCGCCGGGGGCCCGGCGCCGGCCGTCGGGGACCGGAGTCCACCGGACGAGCGACATGGCGATCTGCGACCCGAACCCGGCGGCGAGGCGCAGTGCGTACTCGACGGGGTACTGCCCACCAGTCGACAGGTTGAGCGAGCCGAGGTCGGGGTCGGCCTCCTCGTAGTTGGGGACCGGCGGGACGATCCCGGTCTCGAGGGCCTTGAGCGCGACGACGTCCTCGATCCCGGCGCCCATCGCGTGGCCGGTGAAGCCCTTGGTGTTCGTGATGACGATCTGGCCGGCCGCCGGCCCGAAGACCCGGCGCAGCGCGTTGATCTCCGCGGCGGCACTGCCCCCGCGGGCCGGGGTGTAGGTCTCGTGCGAGACGAACATCGTCCGCGGCGCGATCTCGCGCCGGTCGACGCCCCGTCCCTCGGCCTCGCGGACCAGCGCCTCCATGACGTCGCAGATGTGCTGCACGTCGAGCCGGGAGCCGTGGAAGGCGCTGTTCGCGGTGACGGTGGCCAGCGCCTCGGCGATCGGCTGGATCCCCCGCTCGCGGGCGGCCTCGGCGGACTCGACGACGACCGCCGCCGCACCGGCGCCGACGATCATGCCGTGGCGACGCCGGTCGAACGGCGTGGCGGCGTCCTCGACGCGCTCGTCGGTGGCCGCGGCCCCCGAGGCGAGGAAGCCGGAGGTGACCCACGGGAGCAGGTGCTCACCCGTGGCGTCGTCAGCGGAGATGACGACGACCCGGCGGCAGCGCCCGGCCCTGATCCAGTCCTCGGCCAGCGAGATCGCCTGGGTGGTGCTGGCACAGGCGGCGTTGACCTGGGTGTTGGGCCCGCGGGCCCCGATGATCTCGGCGAACTGCGAGTGCCCCATCGACAGCGCCCGGAACAGGAAGCGCCGGTCGAACTGGTAGTGCTCGTCCTCGAGGGTCCTGCGCAGCTCGGCGATGAGCCCGTCGACCTCGGCGCGTGCCGGGTCGTCCTCGCCCATCCGGGCGCGCATGCCCTCGACGGCCAGCAGGCTCTCGCGGCGGCCGCGGTTGAGCGCGTAGCCCTCGACGGCCTCGGCGAACCGGTCGTAGCCGGGGAACGCGGAGGCGAAGATGACGCCGGTCTCGTCCCGCAGCGCCTCGGGAAGCCCCCAGCGGTCGGGGAGCTGGGTGCCGAGCGTCGTCGTCTTGTAGCTCATGACGAGGGGGATGCCGGCGTCGCGCAGGGCGTCGAACCCCGCCCCGATCGCCAGCCGCGTGGTGGTGTCGAGCGCCTCGTCGCGCGCCCTGTCGACCCCGAACTGCTCGACGACGTCGAGGGGAGCGTGCACGCCGGCGAGCTTGATGACGTCCCGGGGGTCGTCGATCGTCGCGAAGCTCCCGCCACCGGACGTGGCGTCCTTGACGAGCCGGGTGATCCGCATGTCGACCATGCGCCGGCGGGTGCCCTCGTCGAGGACGCTGATGAAGTTCTGGCCGGCGAGGATCCTCGCGACGTTGTCGTCGTCGAAGGTCTGCTCGGTCCCCGGCAGCCCGAGGGCCGCGCCGGTGAGGACGACCGGCTCGACGGGCGGAGGCCCCGACGCTCGCTCCGGCTCCGGCTCGGGCGCCGGTGCGGCACTCGGTCGCTGCTCGGAGGCTGGGGTGCCGGCATACAGGTGCATGCCCTTCTCGAGCACGTCGGCGAACAGCAGCCCGAGCTCGCGGATCGTGTCGTCCGCCGGGGCGTCCTGCGCCGGAGCCACGGGTGTTGCGGTCGCCGCGGCGGCACGGACACCGGTGGATGCCGTGGGCACGCCGGCGGTGGTCGGGGCGGCTGCGGCCGAGCCGACCGGGACGTCCGGCGTGGCATGGCGGTCCAGGCCGATCCCTGCCGCGTAGAGCCCGCACAGGGCCTGGTTGAACGCCACGTCGTCTCCGACCTTCGGGTGGTTGGTGAAGAGCGCGACGACGTCGTCGTGCTCCGAGCCGAGGACGTCCTCGACGAATCCGTGCAGGGCCTTCTTGGGGCCGACCTCGACGAAGACGCGCGCGCCGGCGGCATACAGCGTCTGGAGGCCCTTGACGAACTGGACCGGCGAGGCGATCTGCCGGCCGGCGTACTCGAGCACCGTCTCGGCCGTGGCGCCCTGCGGGTAGAAGTCCCCGGTCACGTTGGCGACGACCGGCTTCGCGGGCGCCCTGAGGTCGAGCCGGCGCAGCGCGTCGACGAACGGCCCCGACGCGGGAGCCACGATCGAGGTGTGGAAGGCGTGGCTGACCGGGATCCGGGTGGCCGTGAAGCCCTCCGCGGTGAAGCGCTCGATGATCCGCTCCACGGCGTCGGTGGCCCCGCCGACGACGGCCTGGCTCGTGCTGTTGATGTTGGCGATGACGACGTAGCCGTCGGCCTGGTCGACGATCCGCTGGATCTCGGTCATCGGCGCGAACACCGCGGCCATCGCCCCGTTGTCGGCGACCGAGACCTTGGTCATCTCGCGCCCGCGGGCGCTGACCGCCTCGAGGGCGCTGTCGAGGGTGAGCGCCCCGGCGGCGACGAGGGCGCCGTACTCCCCGAGGCTGTGCCCCATGACCATGTCGGGCTGCACGCCGTATGCCGCGAGCAGCCGGGTGAGCGCGATGTCCGTGGCGAGCACGGCAGGCTGGGTGATCTCGGTCTGCATGAGCTGCTGGTTGAGGGTCGTCACGGCAGCCGGGTCGTCGCCGTCGACGAAGACGAACGAGGTCAGGGGCCGCCCGAGCAGCGGGGTCATGACCCGGTCCGCCTCGTCGAAGGTGGCCCTGACGATCGGCTCCTCGGCCGCGAGGGACTTGAGCATGTTGACGTACTGCGAGCCCTGGCCGGTGTAGAGGAAGGCGACCTTTGGGGCGGGGCCGCGCCCGAGGAAGATGCCCTGCTGGCGGAGCAGCCGGAACGCGGCGGGGTTGCCCGAGGCGAAGGCGTTGGCGAGCTTGGTGAGCTTCGTCGTGAGGTCCGCGGCATCGGTGTGGTCGACGGCCACGCGGACGGCCGCGGTCGCCAGCGCCGGGTCGGGCGCGGTGCGCGGTGGCGCCACCCCCGCACGAGCCTGCCCGAGGGCCGCCTGCACCTGCGCCGCGAGGTCGGCGTCGTCCCTGCCCCCGAGGACCAGTGCTCCGCGCAGCGGGGCCTTGGCGAGGGCGCCCGGCCCGGAGGCACCGGCACCCACGGCGTCGGCGAACGGCTGCGCCACCGATGCGCTGCTCATGGCAGGCGCCGCAGTCCCGATGTCGGCGGACGCGAAGCTCCTGGCCGGCGGGCGGTGCCGACCGGGGACGTGCTCCTCGACGACGACGTGGAAGTTGGTGCCGCCGAACCCGAAGGCGCTCACGCCTCCGCGGCGCACGTCGTCGGCGGGCGCCTCCCAGGGCCGCAGGTGGGTGTTGACCGCGAACGGGAGGGTGTCCCAGTCGACGTTGGGGTTGGGGTTCTCGAAGTGCAGGCTCGGCGCGAGCTGCTTCTCGTGGAGCGAGCGGACCATCTTGAAGAGGCCGGCCGAGCCGGCGGCGGCCTTGAGGTGGCCGATGTTGGACTTCACCGAGCCGAGCGCGATGGAGCGTGGCGCGGCCCCTGCAGCGCCGAAGACGGCGGTGAGGCTGGCCAGCTCCGAGGCGTCGCCGACCCGGGTGGACGTGCCGTGCGCCTCGACCGCCCCGGCGCTGGCCGGGTCGGCCCCGGCGCGCTCCCAGGCACGCTCGACGGCGAGCTTCTGGCCCTCCGGGTTGGGGGCGGTGATGCCCTTGCCCTTGCCGTCGGACGACCCGCCGACGCCGAGGATGACGGCATACACGCGGTCCCCGTCGCGCTCGGCGTCCTCGAGCCGCTTGAGCACGAAGAGGGCAGCGCCCTCCCCCATGACGAACCCGTCGGCCCCGGCGTCGAAGGGACGGGTGCCGGTCGCCGAGAGCGCGCCGATCTTGCAGAACTTCACGAACGCGTCCACACCCATGTTGCGGTCGATGCCCCCGGTCACGACGGCGTCGAACTGGTGGTCGACGAGCCCGGTGACGGCGGAGTTCAGCGCGGCCAGCCCGGAGGCGCACGCGGCATCCGTCGTGAAGTTCATGCCCCTCAGGTTGAACAGGTTCGCGACCCGGCCGGCGATGACGTTCGCGAGCTCACCCGGCATGGTGTCCTCGGTGATGTCGAAGACGTTGTCGAGGTAGCCACGACGGGTCTCCTCGACGATCCGCTCACGGGTCTCGGGGGCGAGGGTCGCCAGCGTGGCGGACTCCTCGAGCCGCCGCAGCATCTCGGGCAGGCGGATCCGCATGCTCGAGACGTAGTGCTTCTCGCCACCGAGGGCGTTGCCGAGGATGACGGCGACCCGGTTGCTCTCCACCGGCCAGCCCGGCCAACCGGCGTCGGTCAGCGCGGCCCGTGCGGCGGAGACAGCCCAGCGCTGGCCCTCGTCCATCTGCGCCGCGACCTTCGGCGGCACGGGCAGGCGCCAGCCGATCGGGTCCCAGTCGAACTCGCGCACCCACCCGCCGATCACGCTGTACGTCTTGTCGGGGACGCTCCGGTCCTCGCTGTAGTACAGCGCCTGGTCCCAGCGGTCCGCCGGGGTCGGCGAGATGGAGTACTTGCCGCCCGAGACGTTGTCCCAGAACGCATCTCCGCTGGGAGCGTCGGGCATGATCGCCGACATGCCGACGATGGCGACGGGGTGGGTGTCGTGGTGCTTCATGGTTCTGTCCGAATCGGTGTGGGTTCCTGCGGTGGCTTCTGGCTCTGGTC
Organism: Ornithinibacter sp.; assembly: GCA_035703305.1. Classification (GTDB taxonomy): domain Bacteria; phylum Actinomycetota; class Actinomycetes; order Actinomycetales; family Dermatophilaceae; genus Fodinibacter. The sequence goes on from DASSYJ010000022.1 coordinate 11,128, forward strand.
GGGTGGCGGCGGGGTGGGTGGGGTCCGGGCGTCAGGCGGAGGTGCGGCCGTAGAGCACGTCCGCGACGCGGTCCATGTCCGCGACGAGGCCGCCCTGTGCGGCACGGATCGCGTCGGACGGTATGCCGGTGAGCCGGGCGAGGACCGGGCTGCCCGGTTCCAGCGTGCCGGCGACCCAGCGGGAGCCGTCGAGGGCGACCTTCTGCGCGGCCTCGCGCGCGAAGACGCGCGACATCGCCGCGATGGCGTCGCCGTCGAAGCGGGTGGGTGACTTCTCGAACCGCGTGCCCGCCATCGCCTTGTCCGCCTCGCGGGCGAACACGACGGCGGTCTCGGTGGCGGCGACGAGCTCGCCGATGCGGAACAGCACGTGCTGGTTGCGGGTGAGCCGGCCCGCCTGGCAGCAGTCGAGCACGACGGCCAGGGTCTGCGCGGCGAGGCCCGCCGAGTCGGCCCCGACCCGCGGGTTGCGCGCGTGCAGCGCGGCCATCTCGGTCGCCATGTCGACGTAGTACTGGCCGCGCGACTTCAGGTGCGCCTGCCAGCGGTCGCGGGCGATGGTCATCTCCATGATCTCCGAGGTGCCCTCGTAGATCGTCGTGATCCGGACGTCGCGGCGGATCTTCTCCACGACGTAGGGCCGGGTGAAGCCGTACCCGCCGTGGGCCTGGATCGCGGCGTCGGCGGCGGCGTTGCCGGCCTCGGTGGCCATGTACTTGGCGATCGCACCCTCGGTGTTCATCGCCCCGTTGTCGCCGAGCCCCCGGTCGAGGCGGTCGGCGGTGTCCTCCATGAAGGCGCGGGCGGCCTCGAGGTGGACCGCGTGCGGGACGATGAGCTTGTGGGTGAAGCCCTGCTTCTCGCTCAGCGGACCGCCGCCCTGCTCGCGCTGCTGCGAGTAGGCGATGGCGCGGTCGAGGGCCTCCCAGCCGCCGCCGAGGCCGAACGCCGCGACCATGAGGCGGGTGTAGCCGAAGACCTGCTGCGCCTGCACGAGCCCGAGCCCGCCGCGCGTCCCGACGAGGTTGCCGGCCGGGACCTCGACGTCGTCGAGGAAGAGCGACGCGGTGTTGGACAGCCGGATCCCGTGCTTGTCCTCGGGGGGGCCGGCCGTGAAGCCCGGCGTGTCCTTGGCCACGACGAACCACGTCGGCCCCTCGGGGGTCGCCGCGAGGATCGTGCAGTAGTCGGCGATCGAGCCGTTCGAGATCCACTGCTTGCGGCCGTTGATCCGGTATGCCGTGACCGTCCCGTCGTCGTCCGTGACCGGGGTGGCCGTCGTCGTCATCGCGCCGAGGTCGGAGCCGGCATCCGGCTCGGTGGCACCGTAGGCGAAGACCACGCCCTGCTCGGCGATGGCACCCAGCCACTCCTTCTTCTGCTCCTCGGTCGCCCCGACGACGATCGGGTCCGAGCCGAGGAAGGTCGCGAACACCGCCGTCGCGAGGCCGATGTCCTTGCGGGCCATCGCCTCGCACACGCGGTAGGAGTCGAACGCCCCGCCGTCCATCCCGCCGTACTGCTCGGGGATGAAGACGAGCTGGACGCCGAGGGTCATGGGGTCCGACATGGCCCGGACGATGTCCTCGGGGCAGCGGTCCTCGTGGTCGAGCTCGAGCTGGAGGTCGGGCGAGAGGGAGGCGTCGACGAAGTCGCCGAGGGCCTCGAGCATGAGGGTGAGGCTCGGCAGGTCGAGCCCGGCTCCGCCGAAGTGGCCTGACTCGGGGGCGGTCGTCGCGGTGTCGGTCATCGTGTCCTCACTGGGGTGGCGTGGGTGCGGGGGTGGCGTCGGCGGTCTCTGGCCTGGACTCGTCGAGGTCGGGGCGGATCGAGCGGAGGAGCACCTCGGCGATGTCGACGACCTCGACGCCCTCGCCGGCGGTTCCCTCGATCCGCCGCTGGGCGATGCCGTCGCCGAGCATGGTGACGCAGAACGGGCAGGCCGCCGTGACGAGGTCGGGGGCGAGGGCGAGCGCCTCGTCGGTGCGGTTGAGGTTGATCCGGGTGCCGAGGTCCTCGTCCATCCACATCCGGGCCCCGCCCGCGCCGCAGCAGAACGACCGCTCGCGGTTGCGCGGCATCTCGGTGAGCGTGACCCCGGGGACCGACCCGAGCACCTCGCGGGGCGCCGCGAAGACCCGGTTGTGCCGGCCGAGGTAGCACGGGTCGTGGTAGGTCACCGACTTGGCCACCGGGGCCACGGGGACGAGCCGACCGTCGGACACGAGCCGGCTCAGCAGGGTCGTGTGGTGGATGACGTCGTAGTGCCCGCCGACCTGGGGGTACTCGTTGCGGAGGGTGTTGAAGCAGTGGGCGCAGGTCACGACGATGCGCGTGGCACCGGCCTCGTTGAGGACCTCGACGTTCTGCCGCGCGAGCATCTGGAAGAGGTACTCGTGGCCCATCCTTCGGGCCGGGTCGCCGGTGCAGGACTCGGCGTCGCCGAGCACCATGAACTCGACCCCCGCCTCGTGGAGCAGGGTCGCGACCGCCCGGGCGGTCCGCTGGGCGCCCTCGTCGAGCGCCCCGGCGCAGCCGACCCAGTAGAGGTACTCGATGTCGTCGGGGATCGTCGTCCCGCCGTCGTCGCCGAGGACCCGCACGTCGAAGTCGAGCGGCTCGGCCCACTGGAGGCGCTGCGCCGCCCCGCGGCCCCACGGGTCGGCGGCGTGCTCGAGGTTGTTGAGCATGATGCCGGCCTCCTCCGGGAAGGCCGACTCCATGAGCACCTGGTAGCGCCGCAGGTCGACGATGTGGTCGACGTGCTCGATGTCGACGGGGCACTGCTCGACGCAGGCGCCGCACGTCGTGCACGACCAGAGGACGTCGGTGTCGATGACCGCTCCGGGACCGTTCGGACGGTATGCCGTGAGCGGCGCGTCCGCGGCATACCCCGTCTGCCCGACGAGCGGGACCGACGCGACGGACCGGAGCTCGGCGTCGAGCCCGGCGCGGGCCTCCTCGGCGGCGGTGAGCCACGGGCCCTTGGCGAGCGCGTGGTCGCGCAGGGTCATGATGAGGAGCTTGGGCGAGAGCGGCTTGTCGGTGTTCCAGGCGGGGCACTGGCTCTGGCAGCGGCCGCACTCGGTGCACGTGCCGAAGTCGAGCAGCCCCTTCCACGTGAAGTCCTCGATCGCGCCGACACCCATGAGGTCGTCCTCGCCGGGGTCCTCGAAGTCGACCGGCTTCCCGCCCGAGTGGATGGGCAGGAGCGCCCCGAGCGCGCGCGGGCGGCGCGCGAGGGCGACGTTGGGCAGCGAGAGCAGGATGTGGAGGTGCTTGCTGTAGGTGACGAACACGGTGAACCCGAGGAGCACGCCGAGCGCGAGGAGGAGCGCGACGGCCTCGATGACCTCGTTGGCCGTCTCCCCGAGCGGCGCGAGGAGCGAGGCGAACCACTGGGAGACGAAGGCGCCCCGGAGGAACGGCAGGTTGTCGGTCGTGTTGACGTCCTGGGCGTTGATCTGCGCGCCCCGGGCGAGCATGAGCGTCCACACGACGTTGACGATCATGAAGAGGGTGAACCAGGCCGCGCCCAGGTGGGAGCCGAAGAACCGTGAGGAGCGGCCGTGCTCCTTGGGGGACTCGCGGAGCCGGATGACGGTGAACGCGGCGACGGCGAGCAGGCAGAAGACGGCGAAGAGGTCCTCGACGAAGCCGAGGGCCGGCCAGGTGCCGATGACGGGGATGTGGAAGGTCGGTGAGAACAGCGCCCCGAACCCCTCGATGATCGTGAGGACCAGGACCATGAACCCCCAGAAGACGGCGAGGTGCGCCACTCCCGGAGCGGTCCACCGCAGCAGCTTCCGCTGACCGGCGACCTCGACGACCTCCGCCCGGGCGATGTCACCCGTCCTGCTGACCCGACCCGGCTCGATCGGCTGGGCGGACCTGCCCACGCGGTAGAGGAAGAGCAGGCGCGCACCCGCGATGCCGAGGAGCACGATCGTCATGCCCACGCCGAGGACCAGCTTGACGGTCGCCACGGATCACGCTCCTTCGCGTGCCCCCCTCACAGGGGGCCCTCTCAGCCCCGGCGCTTGCCGACCTCGTCGACGAGTGCGGGCAGGACGGTGTGCAGGTCGCCGACGACGCCGAAGTCGGCGATCGCGAAGATGGGGGCCTTGGGGTCCTTGTTCACGGCGACGATGGTCTTGCTCGACTGCATGCCCGCGCGGTGCTGGATCGCGCCGGAGACACCGGCGGCGACGTAGAGGCTCGGCGCGACGGTCTTGCCGGTCTGGCCGATCTGGAGGTCGTGGGGCGCCCAGTGCAGGTCGCTCACCGCCCGGGTGACCCCGACGGCACCGCCCAGGGCGTCGGCGAGCGCCTCGATGACACCGAGACCGGCCTCGGAGCCGACTCCGCGGCCGCCGGCGACGATGACGGACGCGTCCGCCAGGTCGGGGCGGGCGCTCGTGGCCTTGGGGGTGCGGCTCGTCACCGCGGCTCCCCGGGCCCGGTCGCTGAACGCGACCTCGACGGGCTCGACCCTCGGCTCGACCGGCGCTGACTGGGCGCTCGCGGCGTTGGGCATGACCGTGATGACCGGGGTGCCCCGCACCACCTGGCTGCGGACGTGGAACGTGCCGGCGACGACCGACTGCGTCGTCGTGACGGTCCCGCCGTCGGCGACCACGTCGACGGCGTCGGTCACGAGGCCGCTGTCGAGCCGGACGGCGACCCGGGCCGCGACGTCCTTGCCCTCGGGTCCGGACGTCATGAGGATGGCGGCCGGCTGCGACCGCTGCGCGACGGCGACGACGGCCTCCGCCTTGGGCAGGGAGAGGAACTGGTCGATCTCCGGTGCGGTCACGGCATACACGGTCCTCGCGCCGTACTCACCCAGCGTGCGGACCACCTCGTCGGTGGCCTCGCCGCAGACGAGCGCGGCGGGCTCGCCCAGCCCACGGGCGATGGTGAGCAGCTCGAGGGATGCCTTGCGGACGCCGCTCGGCGTGAGCTCGGCCAGGACGAGGATCTCGGACACGGTGGACTCCTACCGGGGGGCGGGCGCGAGCGCGGGGACGGTGGTCGCTGCCGACCACGGGGCTGAGGCGGGTGACGGGGGCACGGCGGGGTCCACGGTCACAGGGCGCCGCGGGAGACGAGGAAGTCCGCGAGCTGGGCCGCGCCGGTGCCGTCGTCGACGACGACCGTGCCCGCCGTGCGGGCGGGTGCCGGGGCCACGTCGACGACGCGAGTGGCGGCCGCCGCGAGGCCGACCGAGGCCGGGTCGACCCCGAGGTCCGCGAGCGAGAGGGTCTCGACCGGCTTCTTCTTCGCCATCATGATCGCCCGGAAGGCGGGGTAGCGCGCCTCGTCGGTCTGGTCGGTGATCGAGACGACGGCCGGGAGGTCGGTGTGCACCTGCTCCGTCGCGGTGTCGCCCTCCCGGGTGATCGAGACCGTGCCGCCGTCGACGGACAGCGCACCGGCGAAGGTGGCCTGGTTGACGTCGAGGCGCTCGGCCACCATCGAGGGGACGACCGACATCTCCGCGTCGGTCGAGGCCATGCCCGCGAGCACGAGGTCGAAGCCGAGGTGCTCGATCGCCTTCGCGAGCACGAGCGAGGTGGCCAGGGCGTCGGACCCGTGGATCGCCGGGTCGAGGACGTGGACACCCTTGTCGCCGCCGATCGCGAGGGCCTTGAGGAGGCCGTCCCTGGCGGCCTCGGGGCCGACGGTGAGGTAGGTGATGTCGGCGTCGAGTCCGCCCTCGACGAGGCGCACGGCCTGCTCGACGGCGTACTCGTCGAGCTCGGAGAGCCGGCCCGGGACGCCGCCCCGGTCGAGGGTGTGGTCCGCGGCGAACGACCAGACGGCGCTCGGTTCGGGGACGTGCTTGACCAGGACGATGATCTTCATCCGCGACTGCCTTCGCTGCCAGGAGCGGGGCGGTGTGAGCCGCCCTGCGTGGGTCTGCTCTTGGGCCAAGACGTTACGCGCGTCGAGGGAGTGCTCGCGCCCTGAGACGGCCCCACAGAGCGTCTGATGCGCCACATCTGGTTGAACTCGCGAGTAACATGCGGCGCCGCCACCGTCGGGGGGCGCGTTGCCGGTGAGGTCCCGGGGTGGTCGAGGACGGGTCGGATGCCGTCCACCCACCCACGGCTCCGGCATACTGCCCCGATGGACTTCACCACCGAGCTGGAGGCGACCGGGGGCACGACGACCGGTTTCGTCGTGCCCGACGAGGTCGTCGAGGCCCTCGGCGGAGGCCGTCGCCCGAGGGTGGTCGCCTCGGTCGCCGGCCACTCGTGGCGCACGAGCATCGCCTCGATGGGCGGGCGCTTCCTGCTCGGCGCGAGCGCGGCCGTGCGCGACGCCGCGGGGATCGCGGCCGGGGAGACACACACGGTGACGGTCGAGCTCGACACCGCGCCGCGCACCGTCGACGTGCCGGAGGACCTCGCCACAGCACTGGCCGCGTCGCCGACGGCGACCACGGCCTGGGCCGCACTCTCCTACAGCCACCAGCGGCAGCACGTCGAGGCGGTCCTCGCCGCGAAGAGGCCGGAGACGCGCGAGCGCCGGGTGGCCACGACGGTCGAGAGGCTCTCCGCCGGGTGAGGGCCGGCGCCCGGCGGGTGTCGGTGAGCCGGCATACGCCGGGTGGGGACCGGCACCCGGCGGGTGTCGGTGAGCGGGCATACGCTGCCGTCGTGACGACCATCGAGGCGGTGCCCGGCGACCTCACGACGCAACGGGTCGACGCGATCGTCAACGCCGCCAACTCCGGGCTGCTCGGGGGAGGCGGGGTCGACGGTGCGATCCACGCCGCCGCAGGGCCGGCCCTGCTCGAGGAGTGTCGGAGGCTGAGGGCGACGACCCACCGAGCGGGTCTCGACGTGGGGGACGCCGTGGCGACCGGTGCCGGCAACCTGCCCTGCCGCTGGGTCGTGCACACCGTGGGGCCGAACCGGCACCGCGGCCAGACCGACCCGGCTCTGCTCGCATCCTGCTTCGCCCGCAGCCTGGAGGTGGCCCGGGAGATGGGCGCCCGCAGCGTCGCGTTCCCGGCCGTCAGCGCCGGGATCTACGGCTGGGCCGCGGACGAGGTCGCCGACGTGGCCGTGGGGACCGTGCGTGCCGAGTGCGACGCCCACGAGGGGATCGACCTCGTCCGGTTCGTGCTGTTCGAGGACCGCGTGCTCACCGCGTTCCTGGCCGCGCTGGGCGGTGCGGGCCCGACCGGGAGGTCATGACGCGGGCCCGACACGACGGCGCCCCGTGACCACGAGGGGTCACGAGGCGCCGTCGGTGCGCTGGGGTGGCTCAGAAGCGGCCGTACCCCGTGACACCGTCGAACATGGGGCGCTCGGAGGTGGACTTCCCCTCGCGAGGCGAGTCGATCATCATCCCGTTGCCGGTGTAGATGCCGACGTGCCAGGCCGGGGAGCCGTAGAACACGAGGTCGCCCGGCTGGGGGTTGCTCACCGGGGTGGCGGCGTCCTGCTGGGCCGAGGCCGTGCGCGGGATCGAGATGCCGGCCTTGCCGAAGACGTACTGGGTGAAACCCGAGCAGTCGAAGCCCGACGGGTCCTCACCGCCGTAGACGTACGGGATGCCGAGCAGGGTCCGGGCGATGTTGACGACCTGGCTCGAGGACTGGGGCACGTTGGCCGTGCTGCGCTGCGTCGAGCGGCTCGCGGCCGCGGTGGTGGTGGTGCGGTCCGGGACCGGCGCGGGCTTGGGCTTCGGCTTGGCGACGGCCTTGACGCCGGCGACACCGATGGCCTCGACGGCGACGGGGGAGGCCGCGGCCGGAGCCACGACGGCCGGCGCGAGCGAGAGGGTCCTGGGAGCCGCCTGAGCGGTGTCCGTCGCGACGGACGCGACGGTCGTGGAGGTGGAGGCGGCGGCCTGCGAGGTCGAGGCCTGGCCGGGGAGGGCGAAGGAGGTGACCAGTCCGCCGGAGGCGGCCAGGACGGCCGTCGCCTTGACACTGGTCTCGCCGGCGCTCTTGACGATCGTCGAGAGCTCGGCAACGGGGTTGTAGCGGGCAGGCGTGCGATGCCGCCCGGAGCGGGAGTCGTCGACCACAGTGAACCTCTCAGTGCCTACGGGGTGAGCTGTCGGGTTCGGGCTGAGGTTGCCCGGCCGGCCCGGTCGTGGTGACCCGAGTCGGCTTCACCCCAAGGAGCCGGTGGTGCCGGCTCCGCGAGTGGTTCCCCCGCTCCTGCCGGGCGGTGGTGCGCGGTCGACCCCGTGGGCGGTGGCAGGACTCGGCGGTCCGCCCGTGAGGACCCCCCTCAGGGAAGGAGGGCTCGACGAACGTAGCACGCGGTTCTGGGATAGTCACAATTCGGTCACGGGGTGTTCTCACCGAAACCTCAGAACCGCCTGCCGGTGCGCCGGCAGGCGGTCCTGAAGGGTGAGGCGCGTCATCCGGCCAGCCCGGATCTGCGTCAGTTGACCGTGACGTGGACGTGGTCGTAGTGGTTCGCGGTGATCGACCCGCGGTCCTCCATGGGGTCCCACGACGCGCCGGGCTCCCAGTAGCGCTGGCGCCAGATGATGTACTTCACGTCGAACTGCGACACGTGGCTCTGGACGAACGCCGCGATGGCGTCGCCCTGGCTCTTGCTGGAGATCATGAAGTCGACGGCCTGACCGGTGCTGTGCTCGCCGGCGTTCGCGCGGTAGCCACCGATGGTCGGGGGGTGGAAGGCCGAGTTGACGGCGGAGCAGAGGCGGACCGCGTCGGGGATGAGGCCGATCTGTCCGCAGTTGCCGGACACGTTGGTGCTGAACGTCACCCCTGCTGAGCCGGACCTCGACGTCGTGGGGGCCGCCGGCTTCGGCGTCGGCTTGGGCTTCGCGACGGCGGTGACGCCGGAGACACCGACCTCCTCGGGGACGATGGGTGCGGCGTTGGCCGGGGCCGAGACGGCCGGCGTGGGGGCCTCGGCACGGTCGGTGGCACGGGAGGCCGCGAGCTCGTCGGTGCGGGCGCCCTCGTCAGTGGTGGCGGCGACGGGCAGGGTCAGGGCGGCGGGGCTGGCGTCGACAGGCAGCGCGAGGGCCACGGCCGCACCTCCCACGACGCCGACGCTGGCGACGGACTTGACGGCAAGGGTCGCGCTGAGGCGCGAGAAGCCGTCCGGGAAGCGACGGACCGGGCCGGGAGCGCGGCGTCGACCGGGACTGCGGTGACGGGACACGAGAGGGGAAAGCCTTCCGAGGCGGATACGAACGACGCCCACCGTAGCGGGTGGGCGACCCCAGAGTCACATTCCGGTAACGAGAAACCTGTGTCGTGTCGCGCCGGCCGCGTCGGCGGTCGCACCCCCCGTCAGCCGCCTGACCAGCACGGACACGCGTGCGGGCGGTTGCTTGAGCGTTCTCTCAGGTGACCTTGACGAACACGTGAGACGCGATGTCGTCGGGGAGGGACACTCCCGACGCCTCGGCGGTGCCCTGGCGGAAGGCGATGACCCGGGCACCGTCGCGCCGGACCCTGGCCGGCTGCCCCGGGAGCAGCCCGGCGGTCGTGAGCAGGCCCAGCGCCTCGGAGTCGACCTGCACCGGCTCGCCGATGCGCCGGACGACGACGGTGATCGTCTCTGCCGTGGCCACCTCGTCGAGGCTCGTGAGGCCCGACCGGAAGTCGACCCGCTCGCCGACCTCCCCCAGCTCGTCGAGCCCCGGGATGGGGTTGCCGTAGGGCGACTCGGCGTGGTCGGGCAGCATCTCGAGGATCTTCCGCTCGACGCGGTCGGACATGACGTGCTCCCACCGGCACGCCTCGTCGTGGACGAACTCCCACTCCAGGCCGATGACGTCGACGAGGAGCCGCTCGGCGATGCGGTGCTTGCGCATGACCCGGGTCGCCAGCCGGCGCCCGTGGTCGGTGAGCTCGAGATGGCGGTCGCCGGCGACGTTGAGCAGGCCGTCGCGCTCCATCCGCCCCACCGTCTGCGAGACGGTCGGCCCGGAGTGGCCGAGGCGCTCCGCGATGCGGGCCCGGAGCGGCGTGATGCCCTCCTCCTCGAGCTCGAAGATCGTACGGAGGTACATCTCCGTGGTGTCGATGAGGTCGGTCACGAAGGTAAGCCTACGTTTACCTGCCCACGCAGGCCCGCGTCTTCCACCCTGTGGCCGTGTCCGCCACCCCCTGCAGGGCCGGCCGCATCCGGCATCCGGCGCGAGCCGGAACGCCCGCCGCCCGGCATCCGCCGGGAACAGGGCGAGCCGCGGCCCGGCATCCACCGGGTTCGCCATCGGCCCTCTCACCCTCGCGCTCCTCGCGGGTCGCCCGCGCCGGCTCCTACAGCGCGCGGCGGCGCGGGTCGTACTCGGGCAGCCACCGCGCGAGCCAGGCCCCACCGACGAGCGTGAGGACGCCGACCGTGACGCTCGCGACGCCGATCGACGCGACGGCCGCGACCGCCCCGACGACGATGGACGCACCGTTGTGCCCCACGAGCGAGAGCAGCCGCCAGACGCCGAGGAACGGGGCGCGCCCGACCATGGGAGCGGCGTCGGCACCGAGCGTCATGACGATGCCGGACCCCAGACCGTTGCCGACGCCCATGACCAGCGCGAGCGCAGCGACCCCCGCAAGGGTCGTCGTCAGCGGGAGCGCGACCAGGCCGACCCCGAGGATCACGGCGACCGGGACCGCCACCCACACCCGACCGTGCCGGTCCATGACCGTGCCCGCCGGCCAGAAGAGCACGACCTCGACGAAGGCCGCCGCCGCGAACACGAGGGACGTCTGGGCCGCGTCGAGGCCGATGTGCTCGGCCCAGAGGGGGACGACGACGACCCGCGAGGACCGCGCGAGCCCGATGGCCAGCACCCCGAGACCCACGGTGAGGAGGACCCGTCGGTGCCGCGCCACGACGCGGCGCACCGGCACCCGCCCCCGGTCGCCGCCAGCCGCCTCGTGGTGCGACCCGAGGTCGGGCGTCCTCCACGCCAGGGCCGCGGCAAGCACCCCCGCCACCACCGCGACGCCGAAGGCGGCCTGCGGTCCCCACCGCGCGACGACGGGTGCCCCGACGAGCGGGCCGACGAACAGCCCGATCCGCGTGACACCCCCCAGGGTCGACATGGCGCGGGCTCGCAGGGCCACAGGGGCCGCGGCCGTGAGGTAGGACTGCCGGGCGAGGAGGAACACGGCACCCGACGGGCCGAGCATGAGCACCGCGAGGCCGAGCACCCACAGCGACGGGGCCGCGAGCGCGAGCGCGCAGCCTGCGGCATCCGCGAGCCCGGCGAGCACGAGGGCCCGCCGCTCACCGATCCGCTCGACGAGCACCCCGGCCGGCACGGCCGCCGCGAACTCGGCGAGCGTCGTGAACCCGACGAAGAGCGCGGCGAGGCCCACCGACGCGCCGAGGCCGCGGGCGCTCAGGGCGACGACGGGGATGACCGCTCCCGCACCGACCGACCAGATCGCCGAGGGCCCGAACGCCGGCAGGGCGATCCGCCGCAGCGAGAACTCCCCGGCCTGCGTCACGCCCAGCCCACCTCCCTCGTCCCAACTTTCTCGCCCGATCCCGGAACCTTCACCCGGGCCCCGGCACCTTTCCCCGGTGAGGCTGAAGGTTCCCCCGCGAACCTCCGAGGCAACGTATCTTGACGTCAAGATATCCTCCGCACGGCCGCCGTGGGTAGGTTGAGGACGTGGAGCTGACGATCCCGCGGCGCTTCCGCGGCCCACCGGAGTCCGGCAACGGCGGGTGGGTCAGCGGGGCCCTCGCTGAACACGTCCCCACGACGACCGACCGCCCGGCGGTGAGCGTGCGCCTCGCCTCCCCGCCGCCGCTCGACCGCCCCCTGTCGATCGTCCTCGAGACCACCGCGACGGCCGACACCTCGGGCGCCGGCCTCCCCACGGTGCGCCTCCTCGACGGAGACCACCTCGTCGCGACGGCCTCCGCGGCACCCGACCTCGACGACGACGTCCCCCCACAGGTCGACATCGACAGCGCGCGTGCCGCCGAGACCCGCTTCGAGGGGCTGGCCGACCACCCCTTCCCCACGTGCTTCGCCTGCGGCACGGCCCGCGACCCCGACGACGCCCTCTGCCTGCGCCCGGGACCGCTCGACGACGGCACCGGCCGGTATGCCGCGACGTGGGTTCCGCGGGACGTCTCCGGGCCGCTCGTCTGGGCCTCCCTCGACTGCCCCGGCGGCTGGTCGGCCGGCATCGCGGGCCGCCCGATGGTCCTCGGCACGATGACGGCCCGCGTGCGCGCCCTGCCCTCCCCGGGACGGGTGCACGTCGTCATGTCCTGGCAGCGCGGGTCCGAGGGCCGGAAGCACCACTCGGGCAGTGCCCTCTACTCCCCCGACGGCACGGTCCTCGCGCGCGCCGAGGCCACGTGGATCGCCGTCGACCCCACCTCCGTCCGCCCCAAGGAGCCGTCGTGACCCAGACCCCAGCCCCAGAGAACCGCCGCACGGCCGTCGTCACCGGCGCGAGCAGCGGCATCGGCGCCGCCACCGCGCGCCTCCTCGCCGCGCAGGGGTTCCGCGTCGTGTGCGCGGCGCGACGCGCTGATCGGGTCGAGAGCCTGGCCGGGGAGGTCGACGGAGTCGCCGTGGCGTGCGACGTGACCCACGACGAGGACGTCGCCCGGCTCGCCGAGGTCGCGGGCTCCCGCGTGCACGTGCTCGTCAACAACGCGGGCGGCGCCCTCGGGCTGGAGCCGGTCGCCGAGGCAGACCTCGGGCTGTGGCAGCAGATGTACGACACCAACGTCCTGGGGACACTGCGGGTGACCAAGGCCTTGCTCCCCGCACTCGTCGCGGCCGACGGCGAGGGCGTCGTCGTCAACCTCGGCTCGGTGGCCGGCTACACGGCATACGAGGGTGGTGGCGGCTACACCGTGGCCAAGCACGGGGTGCACGTCATGACCGAGACGCTGCGCCTCGAGCTCGTCGACCAGCCGGTGCGGATCACCCTCGTCGCGCCGGGGATGGTGCGCACCGACGAGTTCTCCCTGACCCGCTTCGGTGGCGACCAGGAGCGGGCGGATGCCGTGTACGCCGGGGTGGCGGCGCCGCTCGTCGCCGAGGACGTCGCGGACGCCATCGTGTGGATGGCGACCCGTCCGGCGCACGTCAACGTGGACCTGCTCGTCATCAAGCCACGCGCCCAGGCGGCCCCCCACAAGGTGCACCGGGAGCCCTGACCACCGCCCCACCTCCTGCCACCCCGCGAGTCGGGTGCCGGGAGGCGCCGTCGGGACGCCAGTCGGAACGACCCCCGGGCACCCGACACGGGTGCACGGTCCTCAGGGCTGGCGGCGGTGGACGGCCCAGGACTCGGCGTCCCCGAGGTCGCCCTCACCCTCACGCGTGAACACGAGCCGGTCGTGCAGGCGGTTGCGGCGCCCGGCCCAGAACTCGACCTCGTCGGCCACGATCCGGTAGCCACCCCAGAAGTCGGGCACCGGCACGTCGGCGGGGTCGCCGCGGTCGGGGAACTGCGTGGCCCGCCGGGCGTACTGCTGCTCGAGCACCGCGCGCGACGCGACCGGCTCGCTCTGCTGCGAGGCCCACGCCGAGATGCGCGAGGCCCAGGGGCGGCTCTCGAAGTAGCCCTCGACCTCGGAGTCCTCGAGCGCGACGGCGTGCCCGCGGAACCGGATCGCCCGGTACATGGCGGGCCAGGTCAGCGACGCGGACACGGCGGGGTTGACGAGGATCTCGTGGCCCTTCGTCGACGTCAGCGACGTGACGAACCCCGGCCCGCGTTCGTCGAGGAACCGCATGAGCACCGTCCTGACGTTCGGGCGGCAGTCGGCGTCGACCGTCGCAACGGACATCGCCAGCGGCTCGAACACGTCCGATGCAGACTGCGCCCGCGCGACCGCCTCGTCGACCCAGCGCCGGGCCTGCGCGTACGGCGAGTCGAGCAGCTCCTCCTCGGTCAGGCCCTCCCCCTCGTAGTCGACCCGTCCCTGGTGCATGGGCCGATCGTATGCCGGGCCACCGTCACCGCGTCGGCGTTCGGGATCGGGCCCGGGCCCGGTCCCGGTCACGGGGTGGGGCGGCGCGCGTCGTACCGGATGAACCCGGGGTGGCGCAGCGAGAGCAGTCCGATGGCCACGATGCACGCGATGCCGCCGAGGACCGCCATCCAGCCCTCGCCGATCCGCTCGGCCACGGCCCCACCGAGGAGCTCGCCCAGCCGAGGGCCACCGGCGACGACGACGATGAAGACGCCCTGGAGCCGCCCGCGCATCCGGTCCGGTGCGGCGGACTGGAGGATCGTCGTGCGGAAGACCGCGCTCACGGCATCCGCTCCCCCGGCGAACGCCATCGCGACGAGCGACCCCCAGAGCGCCTGCTCGGCGGTCAGCCAGTCCCCCGCCCCGAGCAGCGCGATCCCGAGGCCCGCGATGCCGAGCCCCCACCCGACGATGCTCACCATGATGGCGAGTCCCTGGTGGCGCACGTGCCCGAGCCGTCCCGAGGTCAGGGTCGCGAGCACGGCTCCGAGGGCGGCCGCGGCATACAGGTAGCCGACCGTGCGCGCCCCGCCACCGAGGATCACGGCGCCGGCCGCGGGGAAGATGACCCGCGGCTGCGCGAGGAGCATGGCGGCGATGTCGGCGACGAAGGTCATCCGGACGTTCGGCGCGGTCCGCAGGAACCGGAACCCGTCGACGACCGACCCGAACCCGGCGCGGGTGGCCCCGCCCTCGTCGTGCGGCTCGGGCGGGAGGGGCTGGAGGCGCCACAGGCCCCAGAGCGCCGCCATCGTGACGACGGCGTCGGCGGTGTAGGCGACGGCGAACCCGCCCCAGTCGACGAGCAGACCGGCCATCAGGGGGCCGAGCATCATCGCCGTCGACATCGCGAAGACGCCGAGGGCGTTGGCCGCGGGGAGCTGCTCGCGCGGGAGGATGCGCGGGTAGATGCTCGAGCGCGCGGGGGAGCTGACGCCGAACGCGCCGTTCCACACCGCGACGAGGAGGTAGAGCACCCAGACCTGGTCGTTGCCGAGCCAGGCCTGGAGGGCGCAGGCGATGCTCGTGACCCAGGCGACGAGGTTGGCCACGAGCGCCACGGTGCGCCGGTCGTGGTGGTCCGACAGCGAGCCGCCGTACAGCCCCATGACGACGAGGGGCACGAGTGCGAAGAACCCCACGAGGCCCACGGCGGCGGTGGAGCCCGTGAGGTCGTAGACCTGGAGCCCGATGGCGACGACCGCCATCTGCGAGCCGACGTTGGAGAGGGTGAACCCGGCATACAACCGCCGGTATGCCGGGCTCTCCCGCAGCGGGGTGAGGTCCGGGAGGTGGGAGCGCAGCACCCGCCGATCATCCACGACCCCGCGAACCCCGACCCCGCACCCCGGCCCGGCCCCCGGTGGGGTTTATCGGGTGACCCGAGAATCCCCCACTCCCCCGGACAACCCTTCCCCGGTGAGGTGCGGGGTTCCCCGGGAAGGTCGCGCCGCGCAGGCCCGGGCATAGGGTCCGGTCATGGACAAACCGGCGCAGATCGCGCTCCTCATCGACGCGGACAACGCGACGGCCGCCCGCATCGACGTCATCCTCGGCGAGCTGTCGACCCTCGGCGAGACCAACGTCCGCCGGGCCTACGGGAACTGGACCAAGACCGGGCTGAAGTCGTGGCAGCAGGTGCTCCACGAGAACGCCATCCGGCCGGTGCAGCAGTTCGACCCGAGCAAGGGCAAGAACGCCAGCGACATCGCCCTCGCCGTGGATGCCGTCGAGATCCTCCACACCCAGCGCCCCGACGCCTTCGCACTGGTCTCGTCCGACGCCGACTTCACGCCCCTCGTCATGCACCTCCGCGAGCACGGCGCACACGTCTACGGGTTCGGGGACGCCAAGACCCCCGCGGCCTTCCAGAGCGCGTGCACCCGCTTCCTCGTGCTCGACCGCCTGTCGGCGCCCAGTGGGCAGGCGGATGCCGTGCTGCCGGTCGCCGAGGACGACGCCGCCTTCGGGACCGCCCCGGCGAAGACCTCGAGGCGGGCGACCGCGGCCACGACGAGCCCCACGACGGCCGGAGCGACGGCGAGCGCGGCACAGGCCCGCGCCGCCAAGACCGGTGCCGCCAAGACCGGCGCCGCCAAGACCGGCCCGGCCATGGCGGCCGCGGCCCAGGGGGCCCAGCCCACGGCCGGGGCGAAGGCCACGGCGAAGAAGGCCTCGGCCAAGGCCGCCGCGCCGGTCGGCCCACCCCCACGGGCGACCCGGGCCCAGCTGCGCGGCGACAACAAGCTCGTCGCGCTCCTCCGCCGTGCTGTCGACAGCGCCGCCGACGACTCCGGCTGGGCCAGGGTCGGCACGGTGGCGAACCACATCGCCAACCAGTCGTCCTTCGACTCGCGCAACTACGGGTACGCCAAGCTGAGCAAGCTGCTCGAGGCCACCGACCTCTTCGAGATCAGGGACAGCGGCGGCCCGGCGATGGCCCTGCGCGACCGTCGAACCGGGCTCGGTGGGGGGTCCACCACGGGGACCACGGCTGCGAACGGCTGAGGCGGCGTGCACAATGGGGCCGCCCGACAAAGGCGCCGAGCGACGATTGGGGACCCCATGAGCACCGCCACCACCGCAGGAACCTCGAACCCCGCGAGCGATCCTGACTTCCGGCCCGGCCTCGAGGGAGTCATCGCGTTCGAGTCCGAGATCGCCGAGCCCGACAAGGAGGGCGGCGCCCTCCGTTACCGCGGTGTCGACATCAACGACCTCGTCGGGCGGGTGTCCTTCGGCCAGGTGTGGGGCCTCCTCGTCGACGACGAGTTCGACCCGGGGCTGCCGCCCGCGGAGCCGTTCCCGCTGCCGGTGCACACCGGCGACATCCGCGTCGACGTGCAGTCGGCCCTCGCGCAGCTCGCGCCCGTGTGGGGCTTCAGGCCGCTGCTCGACATCGACGACGACGAGGCCCGCGAGAACCTCGCCCGTGCCTCCGTGATGGCGATGTCGTTCATCGGCCAGGCAGCCCACGGCCAGGGGAGGCCGATGGTGCCGCAGAGCGAGGTCGACAAGGGCCGCACCATCGCCGAGCGGTTCATGATCCGCTGGCGGGGTGAGCCCGACCCCAAGCACGTCGAGGCGATCGACTCCTACTTCATCTCCGCGGCCGAGCACGGCATGAACGCGTCGACGTTCACGGCGCGGGTCATCGCGTCGACCGGTGCCGACGTCGCCGCCTGCCTCTCGGGTGCCATCGGCGCGCTGTCCGGCCCGCTCCACGGGGGCGCCCCCAGCCGAGCCCAGCACATGATCGAGGGCGTCGAGCAGATGGGGGACGCCCGGCGCTACGTCAAGGAGGTGCTCGACCGCAAGGAGCGCCTCATGGGCTTCGGGCACCGGGTCTACCGCGCCTACGACCCGCGGGCCGCGGTGCTGCGCGACACCTGCAAGCGGCTCGGCGCCCCCCGCTACGAGGTGGCCCTCGAGCTCGAGAAGGCGGCCATCGCCGAGCTCGCCGAGCGCCACCCCGAGCGCCGCATGGAGACCAACGTCGACTTCTGGGCCGCCGTCCTCCTCGACTTCGCCGACGTCCCCGGCGACATGATGACGCCCCTCTTCGCCTGCGCCCGCACGGCCGGCTGGTCGGCACACATCCTCGAGCAGAAGCGCACCGGGCGCCTCATCCGGCCCAGCGCGCGCTACACCGGACACGCCCCTCGTCCGATCGAGGACGTCAAGGGCTTCCGCGCCCACTGACGCGACCGCCCCCCACCCCACGGTGGCCCGGCACCCCTGTGGGATGCCGGGCCGCCCGCGTGCTGCTCAGGAACGGCGTGACCGGCGACGCGGGAACATCACCGCGGCCAGCACGAGCGCTGCGCCGAGCAGCCCCACCGACCACGCCATGGCCCACCAGAGGTCGGCTCCCGGGTAGGCCCCGTCGAGCAGGGCGCGCACGCTCTCGATGACCGGGGTCACCGGCTGGTGCTCGCCCACGCCCTGCAACCAGGTCGGCAGGGTGGCGACGGGGACGAAGGCGCTCGAGACGTAGGGCAGGAAGAGCACGGCGAACCCGTAGCCGTTCGCGGCCTCCGGCGACCCGGCGACGAGGCCGATGACGGCGAAGACCGCTGTCACGGCGAGGACCCACACCGAGATCACGGCGACGGCCCCGATCCAGCCGAGGACGCCGGCATCCGGCCGGTAGCCGAGCAGCACGCCGACCCCGAGCACGATGGCGGTCGCGACGAGGTTGCGGACGAGGCTCGCGACGACGTGACCCACGAGCACCGTCCACGCCGGCACCGGCATCCGCCGGAGCCGGTCGACCATCCCGCCCGCGAGGTCCGTGGCGACACCCACCGAGGTGGAGGCGGCCCCGAACCCCGCGCACAGCAGCACCGTGCCGGGGGTGACGTATGCCGCGTACGTCGCCGGTTCCCCGGTGATGGCGCCGCCGAAGACGTAGGTGAACACCAGCATGAGCATGACCGGGAGGCTCACGGCCATGACGAGGACCTCGACGTCGCGGACCGAGTGGCGCAGGCTGCGCCCGACGAAGGCCCTCCCGGCGGTCGCGACCGTGCTCATGCCGGCACCCCCTGGGTGGCCGTGGCCCCGAGGTCGGTGGCGTCGGGAGCACGGTCCCGCCCGTCCCCCGTCAGGTGGAGGAAGACCTCGTCCATGGTGGGGCGGCGCACCGTCACCCGGGCCGACGACGGCAGGGCCGACAGGACCCGGGCGACGTCGGACGCGGTTCCCGCGGTGGGCAGCGACCGCACGACCTCGCCGTCGGCGCCGTGCACCTGGACCACGTCCCCACCGACCCGGCTGCGCAGTGCGCTGGGCGAGCCGTCCGCGACGAGCCGCCCCGCGTCGAGGACGACGACACGGTCGGCGAGGACGTCCGCCTCCTCGAGGTACTGCGTCGTGAGGAGCACGGCGGTCCCGGCGGCTGCCACACCACGGACCTCGTCCCACACGGCCGCCCGCGACCTGGCGTCCAGGCCGGTCGTCGGCTCGTCGAGCACGAGGACGCGAGGGGTCGTGACGAGGCTCACCGCGAGGTCCAGCCGGCGCCGAAGCCCGCCGGACCAGGTCCTCACGCGTCGATCGGCAGCCTCGCGGAGGTCGAAGCGCTCGAGCAGCTCCTCGGCGCGATCGGCTGAGCCGGACCTGCCCAGGCCGAGGAGGCGGCCGGTGAGGACGAGGTTCTCCCGACCGGTGAGCACGCCGTCGACGCTCGCCTGCTGGCCGGTGACACCGAGCATCGACCGCACGGTGCGGGCGTGACGCACGACGTCGTGACCGAGCACCCGGGCGGTGCCGGCATCCGGACGACGGAGCGTGGTCACGGTGTCGACGAGGGTCGTCTTGCCGGCGCCGTTGGGCCCGAGGAGGGCCAGCACCCCGGGTCCGACGTCGAGGCTGAGGTGGTCGAGGACGACGTGGCGCCCGTAGCGGACGACGAGACCATCGAGGGCTATTACTGTGTATGTCATACGCTGAGTATGACATACACAGTCTGCGGTGTACACAGTGACGGCTAGTCTGGGTGCGTGCCCGCAGAAGAGACCCCCCTCCCCCGCGCCCTGGGCATCGCCTGGGGCGTCGAGACGGCACCGACGAGAGGCCCGCGGAGGGGGCTGAGCCACGACGCGATCGTCCGGTCGGCCATCGACCTGGCCGATGCCGGGGGCCTGGGGGCCGTGACGATGGCCAGGGTGGCCGAGGCGCTCGGCTTCACGACGATGTCGCTGTACCGCTACGTCACGAGCAAGGAGGAGCTCGTCGTGCTCATGCAGGACGCTGCTGCCACCCACCCCCGGGAGCTGGACGTCGCCACCGACGACTGGCGCCAGGGCCTGCGCGACGTGGCCCACCTCCAGCTCGACGTCTTCGCGCGACACCCCTGGATCCTCGACGTGCCCCTGTCCGTCCAAGGGGTCCTCATGCCCAACGCGATGCGGTTCGCCGATGCCACGTACCGGGCCATGCGGACCCTCCCCGCCGACGACGCGCTCAAGCAGAGCGTCCTGCTGTCGCTGAGCATGTTCGTCCGCGTGTTCGGGCAGCTCCGCCGGGACCTGGGCGCAGCAGGCACCCCCGACATCTCGCCCGCGACGATCACGCTGCTCGCGCAGGTCGTCACCCCGGAGCGCTACCCCGACCTCGCGCCGGTCTTCCGCTCCGGCGGCTACACCGGCGAGGACCCGGGCGGCGGCGACGGCACCGACGACTTCGCCGTGGGGCTCGAGCTGTTTCTCGACGGGCTCGACGCGCACGTCTCCCGCGCGGCAGAGGGCGGCGGCTGACCACGCGCCGCTGGCCTGCGCGCGTCCCACGGGGCGGACGCCGGTCCCGAGTCGTGGACCCCTCGTCCGGCATCCGGTCACGATCGGTGAGGATGGATGCCGGTCACGGGTCGCCGACGACGTCGGCTCGCGACCCCCGTCCGCCCCGTGCGGGAAGGACGGCCGCCACCACGACGCCCCCATGCCGACACCGGAGAACCCTCGTGAGCGACCTCGCCCAGATCACCATCCCCGCCGACCTGCTCCCCGAGGACGGTCGGTTCGGGTCCGGTCCCTCGAAGGTGCGCCCCGCCCAGGTCGAGGCGGTCTCCGCGATCGGTCGCACGGTGCTGGGCACCTCGCACCGCCAGGCACCGGTCAAGAACCTCGTCAAGGCGATCCGCTCGGGACTGACGACGTACTTCGACCTTCCCGACGGGTACGAGGTCGTCCTCGGCAACGGTGGGGCGACGGCGTTCTGGGACATCGCGGCATTCGGGCTCGTCCGTGACCGCGCCCAGCACCTGACCTTCGGCGAGTTCTCGAGCAAGTTCGCGACGGTCACCCGCAACGCGCCGTTCCTCGGTGAGCCGACCGTCATCTCGAGCGAGCCGGGCACCCGACCCGACCCCCGGGCGGAGGAGGGTGTCGACGTCTACGCGTGGGCGCACAACGAGACGAGCACCGGTGTCATGGCCCCCGTCCACCGGGTCGAGGGGGCGGACGACGACGCCCTCGTCCTCATCGACGCCACGTCGGGCGCAGGCGGCCTCCCCGTCGACGTGCGCGAGGCCGACGTCTACTACTTCGCCCCGCAGAAGTCGTTCGCGTCCGACGGTGGCCTCTGGCTGGCGCTCTTCTCGCCCGCCGCCCTCGCGCGCGTGGAGGAGATCAGCGCGTCCGGCCGCTGGGTCCCCGACTTCTTCAGCCTGCCGACGGCGATCAGCAACAGCCGCCTCGACCAGACCTACAACACCCCCGCCGTCGCGACCCTCGCGATGCTCGCCAACCAGGTCGAGTGGCTCAACGCGCAGGGTGGGCTCGACTGGGCCACCGCGCGCACCAAGGACTCGTCGGGGCGCCTCTATGACTGGGCCGAGCAGAGCGAGTATGCCGTGCCCTACGTGACCGACCCCTCGCACCGCTCGCAGGTGGTCGCCACGATCGACCTCGCCGACTCGATCGACGCGGCGACGGTGGCAAGGACGTTGCGCGCCAACGGTGTCGTCGACGTCGAGCCCTACCGCAAGCTCGGGCGCAACCAGCTCCGGGTGGCCTGCTTCCCCGCAGTGGAGCCCGACGACGTGAGCAAGCTCATCGGGTGCGTCGAGCACGTGGTCGAGCGCCTCTCCTGACACCGCGCCCCCGACCTCGTGCGGCTTGGGCACCGTTCTGGCAGGGGCGGTTCTTGAAACCCGCGGGGATGTCGCACGGAGTCGGTGGGGGTGGGTGGCCGGATGCCGTCGGTTCGCTAGGTGAGGTCCGGAAGGGCGGTGAGCTCGTCGTCGAGGGCTCTCGCGAGCCAGGGCGCCTCGGGCACGCGCAACGGGTCCGACACGAGGGTGATGCCGAGCGTCCCCGCATAGGACATGACGTCGAACGAGACGGTGACGTCACCCGGGTTCGTCGCGACCGGGACCACGGCGACGACGTCCGTCCCGGCGAGGCGAAGCCGCTCTCCCGGCCCCCGGACGTTCGTCACGAACGTGTGGACGAGGCGCTGGTGGTCGATGAACGCCTGGAACGCCCCGACCGCGGCGAGGCCCCGGAACACGGGGGTGAGGACGGCCGCCGACCCGCCGCGGCCCGACGACCGGACCCGCCGCTCCTGGGCCACGAGGGCAGCGAGCCGCACCTCGGCATCCGCGACGGCCGGGACACGCACCGGCACGACGCCGGTCGAGTTGCCCAGCACCCCCGCGGAGTCCTGGCGGCGGCGGGAGACCGGCATGGACACGACGAGCTCCCGGACCCGCTCGCCACGTCGTTCGAGCAGCGCGACGAGCGTGCCGGTCACCGCGGTGACGACGAGGTCGTTGACCGTCGCGTCACGGGCGTGGGCGGCCCTCCGCACGTCCTCCAGCCCGACGCACGCCACGTCGAGTCGTCGGCGGTCGCTCGTGCGGGCCAGCAGGCTGCACGACTCCGCGAGCCGTGGTCGCCGGAGGTCCAGCTCCTCGACTCCCCTCAGCACGCGTCGGCCGGCGGCCCTCGGCGCCCGCAACGCCTGCAGGTGCTCCGACCAGGCCTCCCGGGCGAGCTCGCGCCAGGGCGGCAGGCTCGCAGGGGCGACGGGCGCCCGAGCGACGACCCGGGCGGCCAGCTCACCGTCCGCGAGGGCCCCGAGCACCGCGAGCCCGCCCATGCCGTCGGCGAGGGCGTGGTGCGCCACGAGGGCGACGCCACTGACCGCGCCCTCGCGGTCGAGGAGGAGGCGGGCGCGCCAGAGCGGGCGGTCCCGGCGCAGGCGCTCCAGGACCAGGTCGGCGGTCGCGTCGAGGAGTGACCCGGGGAGGTGGACGCCGCCTCCACCCGGTGCCTCGTGCGCCTCGACGCCGTCGTCGGCCGGCAGATCCGCCACCCGTTCGTCGACGAGCCCGTCGATCACCGCCGCGCCGGCGTCCAGCCACACCGGACGACCGGCACCGAAGGGCGTCGCCGTCATGCGCTGTCCCAGCCGCGGGATGGTGGCAGCCCGCTCGAGCAGTGTGGCCCGCACCAGCTGGGCCGTGGGGCGCTGCGTCGGGTCGAGCACGAGGAGGGCCCCGATCGACATCGGCACCCTGCCGCGGTCGATGTCGAGCTGGAGGACGTCGTCGGGACGAGCGCGGTCGATCCGGGGCGAAGGCGTCGAACCCACGGCTCCACGCTAGGCGGCGGTCACCGCGTCCGCCATGGCGCCGGTCACCCGTCGGCCGGCGGCTATACCACCAGCCGGCCACAGCCGGCCCACCCGCCGGGCGTCAGACGTGGATGTGGTCCCGCCAGTCGGCAGGCACCTTGCCGGCGGGACCGGGCGTGGGCTGCTCGAGCGGGCGGCACAGGGGCGGTGCCAGATCGAGGCCGCTGCCGCCGGACCCGTCGCGGTAGTCGTACCACCAGTCCTCGTCGGGCTCGAAGCTGCGGATCACCGGGTGCCCGGTGGCCTTCGCGTGCGCCGTCGTGTGCTGGGACGGCGAGGTGTCGCAGCAGCCCACGTGTCCGCACAGGGCGCACCGCCGGAGGTGCACCCACCAGCCGCCGGCCGCGAGGCACTCCTGGCAGCCGGTGCCGCTCGGGGGCACCTCGGGGTCGACTCCGTCACGCTGGTCGGGCACGGCATACCTCCTCTGAGCAGCGCGGATGCGCTGTGGCCCACCTTGCCCGATCGTAGGCCCGGTGTCACCCGACCGGCACCAGCCCGACCCGGCATCCCGCTCCCCGCCGGACAGCCGAGCCCGGGCCGGCACTCGCGCCGCGACTGGGCCCCAGCCGGGCGTCAGCGGGTCAAGGCGTAGACGAGCGCGAGACCGACGAGGACACCGAGGACACCGAGGGTCATCCGGCGCCGGAAGAGCGGTGTCACCCCGGCCCCCGCAATGCGGCAGGTCGCGGGTCTGGCGGGCTGACCACACTCACCTGGCCGGCTCCGGAACGGGCACCGTGGCGCGAGCGGGCGCCGGCAACGCCGACGCGGTGACCCGGACGCGCGGCCGACGCTGGGACTCGTAGCTCACCCGGACATTCTGGGACCTGCCGAGCCACACCGACACCCCGATGAGCGTGAGGCCCACG
>DASSYJ010000041.1:0-18946 GCA_035703305.1 Ornithinibacter sp.
ACCGACTCGACGCCGGGGCGGTTGGCCGCCGTGGCCGCCCAGGCCTCGACCTCTGCGGCCGGCGCCGTGGACACGACGAGCACCTCGGCGCCTGCCAGCAAGGGGTAGCCCTCGCGGAAGTCCTCGTAGAAGGTCCGTTCCGGCGTGCCGACGGGGAGCAGCTCCGGCCCCGACGAGGTGAGGGCCATCCGAAGGGTCGGGAGTGCCAGCACGACGAGGAGTGCGGAGACCACCGTGATGACGAGCCAGGGCACCCGGTGCACCACCTCCGCGAGCCGCGAGAACACGCCGACGTCCCCGGCGACCTCGGTGCCCTTCCGGAGCAGCCGCCGTGCGCCGAGGGCGCAGAGGGCGGGAATCAGCGAGAGCGCGACGGCCAGGGCCACGAGCACGACGGACACCCCGGCGACGCTGACGGCCCGGATGAACGGGATCTCGAGGACGAGGAGGCCGCCGAGCGAGATGGCCACCGTGAGCGCCGAGAAGACGATGGTGCGACCCGCGCTGTTCATCGTCGTGGCCGTCGCGGAGACGACCTCGTCGCGCGTCATCTCCGCGACGGGGCGGCCACGCAGCAACCCCCGCATCTCCTCGCGGAAGCGGCTCACGACGAGCAGCCCGTAGTCGATGCAGAGCCCGAGCCCCAGCACGGTGACGACGTTGACCACCGTCGCGTCGAGGTCGAGGAGGTAGGAGAGGCCGAGGAGCGACACGAGCGCCCCGGCGATCGAGGCGATCGCTCCGAGCACCGGGAAGCCGGCCGCGAGGAAGCCGCCGAAGACGACCACCATGACGAGGAAGCTGACCGGCAGGGCGATGCCCTCGCCACGCTGGCCGTCGGTCTTGACCTGCTCGATGATCCGGTCGACGAGGGAGCGCAGGCCGCCCCGCTCGGACCCCGTCGCCCCGGTCTCCTCCACGAGCCGGTCGAAGACGACGTCGACCTCCCGGGTCGCTGCCGCCTCCTCCTCGGCGGTGTTGTCCTCGTCGAACGTCACGACGGTCGCGAAGCCGCCGGATGCCGGGTCGCCGTCGAGCACGAAGCGGAGGGCGGACGGGCTCGTCGGGCCCTCCGGCACGACGTAGGGGTTGACCGCGGAGGCCACGTGCTCGATCGCCGTGAGGTCGCGCACCGCGGTGGTCGCGGCGGTCGCGACGTCCGGGTCCGCGAGGTCGACGCCGGTCAGGAGCAGCGTGTAGGTGCTGAAGCCGCTGCCGCCGGCCGCGGTCAGGAGGTCGCGGCCCTGCTGGTTCTCGCCGTCGACGACGATCTCGCCGCTGTCGAGCCGGTCGAAGAGGCTCGGCGTGCCGACGGCGCCGAGGGCGACCGCGAAGCCGCCGACGATGAACACGACCCAGAACACCAGGACGCCCCATGCCCGGCGGGCGACGAGGGCCCCCCACCGCCGCAGCAGGGCGCCGTGGTGGGGGTCGGGCGAGGTCATGGGGTCAGCGTCCCACGCAGCCGTGGCACGCCGGCCGAGGGGGTTCGCGCCGGCAGCGGCACGGCTGAGCCGTTGCGACCCGCCCCCGCCGGTGCCACGGTGGGTCCCATGCCCGCGACGAGGACCAGGCCCGACCGCACCGCCGACGAGCGCACCCAGCTGCTCGGGTGGTTCGACCTCCAGCGGGGCATCGTCCGCCTCAAGTGCGAGGGTCTCTCCGACGAGGACGCGCACCGCGTCGTCGTGCCGACGTCGCCGCTCATGACCGTGGCCGGCATCCTGTCGCACCTGCGCTGGGCCGAGGAGCTGTGGTTCCGCGAGGTTCTGCTCGGTGAGCCCGGCAGCGGGCGCGGCTTCGGGCCCGACGCGCAGGAGGTCGAGGACGCGGAGTTCCGCGTGCACGGCCTGCCCCTCGCCGAGCTGCTCGCGGAGTACGACGCCGAGTGCGCGCGGTCCGACGCGGCCATCGCGGCCCACGACCTCGACGCGCCCGGCAGCACGGCGCTGCACTCGGTGGGGGAGGCCTCGCTGCGGTGGATGCTGCTCCACATGCTCGAGGAGACCGCCCGGCACGCCGGCCACCTCGACCTCGTCCGCGAGATGCTCGACGGCGAGACGGGCTACTACTAGCGCGGATGCCGGCGCTCGGCCTTGCAGCCGGCTCGGCACGGCATCCGACTGCACCCGAGAATCCCCGACCTCACCCGACAACCCTTCCCCGGCAGAGTGGGGGTTTCTCGGGTCACCCGAGAAACCCCGACCTCACCCGACAACCCTTCCCCGGGAGAGTGGGGGTTTATCGGGTCACCCGAGAAACCCTGGCGTCGGGGCGGGGGCGGGGCGGCGACGGATAGCCTCGCTGGATGAGCCTCGACGACCCCGACCTCTTCGGCGCCGCGGCTGCCGAGGGCGCCGGAGGCACGGCATCCCTGCCGCCGCTCGCCGTGCGGATGCGGCCGCGCTCCGTCGACGAGGTCCGAGGCCAGGGCGACGTGCTCCGGCCGGGCAGCCCCCTCCGGCGGCTCATCGAGGGCAGCGGGGGCGCCGCGGGTCCGGTGTCGGCGATCCTCTGGGGGCCGCCGGGCACCGGCAAGACGACGCTGGCGCACCTCGTCGCCACCGCCGCGGACCGCGAGTTCGTCCAGCTGTCCGCGGTGACGGCCGGCGTCAAGGACGTCCGCGCCGTCATGGAGCAGGCCAACCGCGCCCGCGACATGTACGGCCGGCAGACCGTGCTCTTCCTCGACGAGATCCACCGGTTCACCAAGGCCCAGCAGGACGCCCTCCTGCCGGGCGTCGAGAACCGCCAGGTCGTCCTCGTCGCGGCCACGACGGAGAACCCGTCGTTCTCGGTCATCGCGCCACTGCTCTCCCGCTCGATGCTCATCACCCTGGTGCCGCTCACCGACGACGAGGTCGCCGACGTGGTCGACGCGGCGGTCGACGACGAGCGCGGCCTGGCCGCGGCATACCGGCTCGACGAGGACGCGCGGGACCACCTCGTGCGGCTCGCCGGCGGTGACGCACGCCGTGCCCTCACCTTCCTCGAGGCGGCGGCAGGGGTCGCGGAGGATGCCGTCGCGCCCGGTGCCGAGCGCCCCGAGGCCGTGCCGATCACCCTCGCGCAGACCGAGCAGGCCGTCGCCCACGCCGCGGTGCGCTACGACCGTGCCGGGGACCAGCACTACGACGTCGCCTCGGCCCTCATCAAGTCGATGCGCGGCTCCGACGTCGACGCCGCGCTCCACTACCTCGCCCGCATGCTCGAGGCCGGGGAGGACCCCCGGTTCATCGCGCGGCGGGTCGTCATCGCCGCGTCCGAGGACGTCGGGCTGGCCGACCCGACCGCCCTGCAGGCGGCAGTCGCCGCGATGCACGCCGTCGCGCAGATCGGGATGCCGGAGGCGCGGATCATCCTGGCGCAGGCCGTCGTGCACAACGCCCTGGCCCCGAAGTCCAACGCCGCCTACCTGGGCATCAACGAGGCGGTCGCCGACGTGCGGGCCGGCAAGGGTGGGCCGGTGCCGGTGCACCTGCGGGGGACCGGGTATGCCGGTGCGGCTCGCCTCGGCCATGGCGCGGGCTACGTCTACAGCCACGACGAGCCCGACGGCGTGGCCGCCCAGCAGTACCTCCCGGACGACCTCCAGGGCAGGACCGACTACTACCGCCCGACCGACCGCGGGTTCGAGGCACGCCTCCAGGAGCGCTGGACCTGGCTGCGCAACCGGCTCGGCCGCGGCTGAGGGTGAGGCCCCGCGACCGGTGACCTCACGCACAGCCCGGCACCACCGGCGAGCGCCCGGCGAGACGATGGGAGGGACGACGAGGAGGGCCACGCGATGGCACGAGAGCACCTGACCGACCACGGCACCCGGACGACCGGGGGAGGGAGGCGCCGGGCGGCGCGCCTCGCGGCCGGGGCCGCCATCGCCGCGTCACTGCTCCTGCTGTCGGCGTGCGCGGCCGGGCCGAACCCCGCCCTGGACACCGGCACCGACCCCGCGGGCTTCTGGCTCGGCCTCTGGCAAGGCTTCATCCTCCCGGTCTCCTTCATCGTCTCCCTGTTCACGGACGACGTGAGCATCTACGAGGTGGCCAACTCGGGGAACTGGTACGACTTCGGATTCGTCCTCGGCGCGTCCATGATCTTCGGCGGGGGCGGCGGCGGAGGAGCGCGCGCGGCGCGTCGCTGAGCCGACCGCTGGGCGGGGTCCACCCCGGTAGGCTCCACGCCATGACGGTGACGCTGGGAGGGATCGCGGGGCTCGTCGCTGCGCTCGCGTTCGCATACCTCGTCGTGCGGCTCGCGGGGCTCGTCGGAAAGGCTGGTCGCATCCTCGACGAGACCACGCTCAGCCTGCGCACGACGAGCGACAACGTGCAGCCCACGCTCAAGGGCCTCACCGACACGGTCAGCCTCACCAACGACCAGCTGACCCGCGTCGACACCATCACGAGCTCGGTCTCGACGATGACGACCAACGCGTCCGCGCTGACCTCCGTGGCGGCGGCGACGGTCGGGACCCCGCTCATCAAGGTCGCGGCGTTCAGCTACGGCGTCCGCACCGCGATGGCGGGCCTGCGCAGGGGCAGCCGATGAGGGTCCGGACCGTCCTGCTCGCCGCGGCCGCGGTCGGTGCCGGGTATGCCGTGTGGCGCCTGCCGGCGACGCAGCGCTTCGTCACGACGGTCCGGGAGGCCTCGGCCCGGCGCGAGGCCGAGCTGCGCGAGGCCGTCGAGGTCGCAGTGCGCACCGACGCGACCACGCGGGCGCCGCGGCACGCTCCCGGGGCGACGGTGCCCGACCTCGAGGTCGAGGCCGGCTGGGACCGCCGCTCGCGACGGGCCACCGCCCTCGGCGCCGACGACCCCGGCCGGTCGCTCACGCCCGAGGAGGCGCGGGCGCTGCTCCTCGACCCGACCGGCGAGCGAGCTCCGTAGGGGCTTGCCGGCCCCCGCCTCCGCACCCACCCCCGCAACCCGATCGACCCCCGGGACGCACCGGCATACGATGACGCGTGCCCGTGCCCGGTGACACCCAAGGACTGAGACCACATGGAAACCGCAGAGATCCGGCGTCGCTGGCTGGCCTTCTTCGAGAAGAACGGCCACACCGTCGTCCCCTCCGCGCCGCTCGTCCACGACGACCCGAACCTCCTGTTCGTCAACGCCGGCATGGTGCCGTTCAAGCCCTACTTCCTCGGCCAGGAGACCCCGCAGTGGGACCGGGCGACGAGCGTCCAGAAGTGCGTGCGCACCGGTGACATCGAGGAGGTCGGAAAGACCTCCCGGCACGGCACGTTCTTCCAGATGAACGGCAACTTCTCGTTCGGCGACTACTTCAAGGAGGGGGCCATCTCCCTCGCGTGGGAGCTCGTCACGACCCCCCAGGACCGCGGCGGCTACGGCCTCGACCCCGAGCTGATCTGGCCGACCGTCTACGAGGACGACGACGAGGCGTTCGCGATCTGGCGCGACGCCATCGGCATCCCGGAGGCGCGCATCACCCGTCGCGGGAAGCTCGACAACTACTGGCACATGGGCGTTCCCGGCCCGGGTGGCCCCTGCAGCGAGATCTACCTCGACCGCGGCCCGGAGTACGGCCCCGACGGCGGGCCGGCCGTCGACGAGGACCGCTACCTCGAGTTCTGGAACCTCGTGTTCATGCAGGAGGAGCTCTCGGCGGTGCGCGCGAAGGACGACTTCGACATCGCCCGCCCGCTGCCGCAGCGCAACATCGACACCGGCATGGGCCTGGAGCGCATGGCGACCCTGCTCCAGGGCGTCGACAACCTCTACGAGATCGACGAGGTCTACCCCGTCATCGCGCGGGCCGCCGAGATGACCTCCAAGCGCTACGGCGAGCAGTCGGGCCACTCGGCGGGGTCGAGCCACCCCGACGACGTGCGGCTGCGGGTCGTCGCCGACCACGTGCGGTCCTCGCTCATGCTCATCGGCGACGGCGTCACCCCTGGCAACGAGGGTCGCGGCTACGTGCTGCGCCGGATGCTGCGCCGCTCGGTGCGCTCGATGCGGCTCCTCGGGTTCGAGGACCCGTGCCTGCCCGAGCTGCTCCCGGTGTCGCTCGAGCGGATGAAGCAGTCCTACCCCGAGCTCGAGAGCGGGTTCGACCGGATCGCGCAGATCGCCTACGCGGAGGAGGAGGCGTTCCGCCGCACCCTCGCGGCGGGCACGACGATCCTCGACACGGCGGTCGCGCGCACCAAGCAGGCGGGCGGCGCGACGCTCCCGGGTGAGCAGGCGTTCCAGCTGCACGACACCTACGGCTTCCCCATCGACCTCACCCTCGAGATGGCTGCCGAGCAGGGCCTCGAGGTCGACCGCGAGGGCTTCGCGCACCTCATGCGCGAGCAGCGCCAGCGGGCCAAGGCTGACGCGAAGGCGAAGAAGTCGGGCCACGCGAACACCGAGGTGTGGCGCGACCTCCGGGCGAACGGCGCGACCGAGTTCCTGGCCTACGAGGAGCTCGCCAGCGAGGCCACGGTCATCGGCCTCGTCCTCGACGGTGAGGCCGTCCCCGAGATCGAGCCCGGCCAGCGCGGCCAGGTCGTGCTCAACCGGACGCCGTTCTACGCGGAGTCCGGCGGGCAGGTCGCCGACGAGGGCGTCATCACCGCCGACGGCGTCGAGCTCCGGGTCGTCGACGTCCAGCGGCCGGTGAAGGGCCTCATCGCGCACACCGTGGAGGTGGTCTCGGGCCCCCTCCACACCGGCGCGTCGGTCCTGGCCGCGGTCGACCCCGAGTGGCGGCTCTCGGCGTGCCAGGCGCACTCCGGCACCCACGTCGTCCACGCGGCGCTGCGGCAGGTGCTCGGCCCGTCGGCGCTGCAGTCCGGCTCCTACAACAAGCCGGGCTACCTCCGGCTCGACTTCGCGTGGGGCCAGGCGCTCTCCGCGGCGACGCGCAGCGAGATCGAGGAGGTCGCCAACCTCGCGGTGCGCAAGGACCTCCCGGTGTCCGCGACGTTCATGCCGCTCCCGCGGGCGCGCGAGATCGGTGCGCTGGCGCTCTTCGGCGAGACCTACGACGAGGACGTGCGCGTCGTCGAGATCGGCGGCCCGTGGAGCCGCGAGCTCTGCGGTGGCACGCACGTCCAGCACTCCAGCCAGATCGGCGCCCTGACCCTGACCGGTGAGTCGTCGGTGGGGTCGGGCGTGCGTCGCGTCGAGGCGTTCGTCGGCATCGACGCGCTGCGTCACCTCGCCCGCGAGCGAGCGATCGTCGCCGAGCTGAGCGGTCTGGTCGGTGCGCGGCCGGACGAGCTGGCCGGCCGGGTGGGCGCCCTGGTGACCCGGCTGCGCGACGCCGAGCGCGAGCTCGAGCGCCTGCGCCGCGAGCAGGTCACCGCCGCCGCGGGCTCGCTCACCGAGCGGGCGCGCGACGTCAACGGGGTGACCTTCCTCGGCCACGACGCCGGGGACGCCGGTGCCGACGACGTGCGCACGATGGTCCTCGACCTCCGCGGCCGGCTCGGCACCGAGCGACCCAGCGTCGTCGCGATCACCGGTGCGGCCAAGGGCCGCCCGGTCGTCGTCGTGGCGACGAACGAGCGGGCGCGCGAGCGCGGCATCCGGGCCGGTGAGCTCGTGCGGGTGGCGGCGGGTGCGCTGGGCGGGGGTGGCGGCGGGAAGGACGACATCGCGCAGGGTGGCGGGCAGGACCCCTCCAAGGTCGGCGACGCCCTCGCGGCGGTCGAGTGGCGCGTCGGGGAGCTCGCCGGCTGATGCCGGACCCGACGGACGACGTCACGACCCGACCGCCCACGGCACCGGGGGTGCGTCTCGGAGTCGACGTCGGCACGGTGCGTGTGGGGGTCGCCCAGAGCGACCCCCGCGGCGTCCTCGCCACCCCCGTCGCGACGCTCGACCGCAGGCCGGACCACCCTCCGGCTGCCGGGGACCCCGACGTCGAGGAGCTGGCCCGGCTCGTCGAGGAGCGTGGCGCGGTCGGCGTCGTCGTGGGCCTGCCCCGGTCACTCAGCGGGGACGAAGGCCCCGCTGCCGCCCGGGCACGCACGTATGCTGCCGTGGTGGCGGCGCGCATCGCGCCGGTCTGGGTGCGTCTCGTCGACGAGCGCCTGACCAGTGTCGATGCACACCGTGCGCTCCGGGAGAGCGGAGTCGCCGGCAGGCGTCAGCGCTCGGTGGTCGACCAGGCCGCTGCGGTGCTGATCCTCCAGACGGCTCTCGACGCCGAACGGAGCACCGGCACCCCTCCCGGGGAGCGGGTCAGACCAGGACGGCGGAAGCCCCGGACGAAGGACGCGAGGCCGTGACCCAGCACCTCACGCACACGATCTTCGGGGAGGAGGAACCCGTTCGTCGCCGGGCCGACCTGCACCGGCACCGCCGCCGGCCACCACGCCGCCGGAAGCGTCGCTGGCTCGTCCTCCTGCTCGTCCTGGCCGTCATCGGTGGTGCCGGTTACGCCGCCTTCTCCGCCCTGAAGCCGACCGTGTCGGGCCTGTTCAGCCAGTCCTCGACGGAGCAGGACTACCCGGGTCCCGGTGAGGGCCGGGTCGACGTCGTCGTCAAGGCCGGTCAGACGGGCGAGGACATCGCCACCACGCTGCGCGACGCGGAGGTCGTGAAGACCCGCACCGCCTACATCGCGGCGGCGAACGGTGACCCCCGGCGCGCGGCCGCCATCCAGCCCGGCACGTACTCCCTTCTCAAGCACATGAGGGGGCAGGACGCCTTCGACGCCCTCACCGACCCCGCCAACCGGATCGCCGGGGGGACGACGATCCGCGAGGGGCTCTGGGCCTCCGAGACCTACGCCCTGCTGTCGAAGGCGACGGGCGTCCCCGTGAAGGACTACCAGAAGGCCGCCAAGGACCCGGCGGCCATCGGGCTGCCCAAGGAGGCGAAGGGGAACGTCGAGGGCTGGCTGCACCCCTCGACCTACGAGTTCCCCGAGAAGGCCACGGCGGCCGAGCAGCTCAAGACGATGATCGCCCAGACCGTGTCGGCGCTCGACGAGGCCGGCGTCGCGAAGGCCGACCGGCAGGAGGTGCTGACCCTGGCGTCCCTCGTGGAGGCCGAGGCCAAGCTCGACGAGGACCGGCCCAAGATCGCCCGGGTGTTCCTCAACCGCACGGCCACGAAGGGTCCCCCGAGCTACGGGCTCCTTCAGTCCGACGCCACGGTGTCCTACGGGGCCAAGCGCAGGGCCCTCTTCCCGACGAAGGCCGAGCTCGCCGACGCCAGCAACCCTTACAACACCCGCATCCACCCCGGGCTGCCGCCGGGCCCGATCAGCAACCCCGGCACGAAGAGCATCGACGCGGCGGCCAACCCCGCCGACGGGCCGTGGTTCTTCTTCGTCGCGGTCAACCCGGTCACGGGCGAGACGAAGTACGCCGTCACGCTCGCGGAGCACGACGCGAACGTCAAGGAGCTCAACGCGTACTGCGACAAGAACCCGGCAGACTGCGGCCAGTGAGGGCAGCGGTCCTCGGGTCGCCGATCGCCCACTCCCTCTCGCCCGCCCTCCATCGGGCGGGGTACGCGGCGCTGGGCCTCGACGACTGGGAGTACGACGCGCACGAGGTCGAGGCGCCCGGCCTGCCCTCGTTCGTCGCGAGCCTCGGTGAGGAGTGGCGGGGGCTCTCGCTGACCATGCCGCTCAAGGAGGTCGCCGCCGGGGTGGCCACGACCGTCGACGAGGTCGCCACGCGTGCGGCAGCGGTCAACACCCTCGTGCGGCGAGCCGACGGCGGCTGGGACGCGACGAACACCGACGTCGTCGGCATCGTCCGGGCCCTCCGGCCCCACCTGCCGGCGGAAGCCGGTCGCGCGCTCGTCATCGGGGCCGGCGCCACGGCCCGGTCGGCGGTGCTCGCGCTCGCCGAGCTCGGCGTCGGCACCCTCACGGTCCGGGCGCGGGACACCGCGAAGGCCGCCGACCTGCTCGCGTGGGCGCTCGACCTCGGTGCCGGCATCCGCAGCGGCTCGGTCGCGGCCCTCGGACCGTGGGTCTCGACTGGCGACGACGTCGTCGTCTCCACCCTTCCTGCGGCTGCCGGTGGCGTCGCCGCGGCCACCGTCCCTACGACGCACCACGGCGTCCTCCTCGACGTCGTGTATGCCGGGTGGCCCACCCCGCTCGCCCGGGCCGCCGGCGCCGCGGGCATGACCGTCGTGTCGGGGCTCGACATGCTCGTGCACCAGGCCGCGGAGCAGTTCCGGCTCTTCACCGGCAAGGAAGCACCCGTCGAGGCGATGGCCGCCGCGGGGTGGGCCGCCCTGGAGGGCTCGTGACCCCGTGGTGGGTGGTGCTCGTCGTGGCGCTCGCGATGGGGGTGGTCGGCCACCTCACGGGGCGCCGGCTGGCCACCGGTGGGTACCGGATCCCCGAGGACGAGGTCGACCACCCGCCCGGGCGCAACTGGTGGCCGGGGCCCGCGACGGCCCTGCTCGCAGCCGTCGCGACCTGGGCGATCGGTGACCTGGCCGGGTGGGCCGCGCTGCCGGCATACCTCCTCTTCGCCTGGCTCACCGTGGGACTGGTGTGGATCGACCTCGACGTCCACCGCCTGCCGGTCGGGCTCGTCGTGCCGACCGGAGCAGCGCTGCTCGTGCTGCTCGCGGTCGCGACGGTGGCCGACGGGAGCGGGCGATGGCGCGGGGCCCTCGTCGGGGCGGTCGTCATGGGCGGCGTCTACCTGCTCCTCGCCGCCCTCCCCGGGGGCGGGGTGGGCGGCGGGGACGTGCGGCTCGCGCCGGTCATCGGGGCGCTGCTCGGGTGGCTCGGCCTCGGGCACCTCACGGTCGGGATCGCTGCCGGGTTCCTCGTCGGCGGGGTCGCCGCCCTGGCGCTGCTCCTGCTCGGCCGGGTCGGGCTGAAGACCTCCATCGCCTACGGCCCGGCGATGTGCCTCGGGGCCTGGGTCGCCATCGCGGGCACGTCCCGGATCCTGACCTGGCTCGTGGGCGGCTGAGGGGCCCGTGGAAGGATTCCGAGCATGCTGCGCTGGCTGACCGCCGGGGAGTCGCACGGGCCCGCCCTCGTCGCGACGATCGACGGCCTGCCCGCCGGTGTCGAGGTCACCACCGCCGACGTCGCGGCCGCGCTGGCCCGCCGGCGCCTGGGCTACGGCCGGGGTGCGCGCATGAGGTTCGAGCAGGACGAGGTGGAGTTCCTCGGCGGGGTCCGTCACGGTCGCACCCTCGGGTCTCCGGTGGCCATCCGCATCGGGAACAGCGAGTGGCCCAGGTGGCGCACGGTCATGAGCCCCGACCCGGTCTCCGACGAGGAGCTCGCCGCCGCGGACGACGTCAACGCCGAGAGGGAGGTCGCCCGCAACCGGCCGCTCACCCGACCGCGTCCCGGGCACGCGGACCTCGTCGGCATGCAGAAGTACGCCTTCGACGACGCTCGCCCGGTCCTCGAGCGCGCCTCGGCCCGCGAGACCGCGGCCCGCGTCGCCCTCGGGGAGGTCGCCGCGCGCTTCCTCGAGCAGGCGTACGGCATCCGGCTCGTGTCGCACACCGTCGCCATCGGCAGCGCGGCCGTCCGGGAGGACGCACCACTGCCCACCGCCGACGACGTCGAGACGCTCGACGCCGACCCGGTGCGCGCCTTCGACCCGCAGGGGTCCGCGGCCATGGTCGCCGAGGTCGACGCAGCCCACAAGGACGGTGACACCCTCGGTGGTGTCGTCGAGGTCGTCGTCACCGGCCTGCCGCCGGGTCTCGGCTCGCACGTGCACTGGGACCGCCGCCTCGACGCACGGCTGGCCGCGGGGCTCATGGGCATCCAGGCCATCAAGGGCGTGGAGGTCGGGGACGGCTTCCGCACCGCCGCCCGGCGCGGGTCCGTCGCGCACGACGAGATGGAGCGCGGGGCCGACGGGGTCATCCGGCGGCGCACGGGTCGGGCCGGAGGCACCGAGGGTGGCATGTCGGTCGGCGGGCTCCTGCGCGTGCGCGCGGCGATGAAGCCGATCTCCACGGTGCCCCGCGCCCTCGAGACCGTGGACGTGGCGTCCGACGAGCCCGCGCGTGCCATCCACCAGCGCTCCGACGTGTGCGCCGTGCCCGCGGCGGGGGTCGTGGCCGAGGCCATGGTGGCGCTGGTCGTCGCGGAGGCCTGCCTCGAGAAGTTCGGCGGCGACTCGGTGGTGGAGACGTCGCGCAACCACGCGGCATACCTCGCCTCGATCCCCGCGTCGATGCGCACGTGGGAGGACTGATGCCGCGCGTCGTGCTCGTCGGCCCACCCGGGTCCGGGAAGTCGACCGTCGGTGCGGTGCTCGCGACCCTCCTCGGCGTGTCCTTCCACGACACGGACGCCGCGATCGAGGCCGACCAGGGACGCCCCGTCTCCGACATCTTCGTCGAGGACGGCGAGCCGGTGTTCCGCGCCCTGGAGCGTGCCGAGGTCGCCCGGGCGGTCGCGGTCGAGGAGGGGGTGCTGGCGCTCGGCGGGGGTGCCCCGGTCGACCCCGGCACCCAGCAGCTCCTTGCCGGCCAGACCGTCGTGTTCCTCGACGTCGGCATCGCGGACGCGTCCAGGCGGGTCGGCTTCGACCGGAGCCGGCCGCTCCTCGCCGTGAACCCCCGCGCCACGTGGGTGCGGCTCATGACCGAGCGCCGGCCGGTCTACGAGCGGGTCGCGACGCATCGCGTGGACACGGCGGGTCGCAGCCCCGAGGAGGTGGCGGCCGAGGTGGCGACGGTCGCCGGGCTCCGGGAGGCCGGGTGAGCGACCCGACAGTCATCGGAGTCGGCGACGCGTACGACGTCGTCGTGGGGCACGGCGTCTCGGACCGCGTGACGGACCTCCTCACCGACGGTGTCCGCCAGGTGCTCGTCGTCCGGCCGGACCCGCTCGCACGGCACGCGGCCCCGGTGGTGGAGCGCCTCCGGGCGGCGGGGCTGACCGTCCACGAGGCCGCGGTGCCGGATGCCGAGCGGGCCAAGACGGCGGAGGTCGCCGCCGCGCTGTGGGCGACCCTCGGCCGCCACGCGTTCACGCGCTCCGACGCGGTCGTTGCCGTCGGCGGGGGCACGGTCACGGACCTCGCGGGCTTCGTCGCGGCGACGTGGCTGCGCGGCGTCGCCGTGGTGCACGTGCCCACGACGCTGCTCGGCATGGTCGACGCGGCCGTCGGCGGGAAGACCGGCATCAACACCGCCGAGGGCAAGAACCTCGTCGGGGCGTTCCACGAGCCCGCGGGCGTGCTCTGCGACCTGGACGCCCTCGAGACCCTTCCGCGTGCCGACCTCGTGGCGGGGCTGGCCGAGGTCGTCAAGGCGGGGTTCATCGCGGACCCCGAGATCCTCGAGCTCGTCGAGGCGGACCCGCTCGGAGCCACCCGCTGGGACGGTCCCCACACGCGCGAGCTCGTCGAGAGGGCCGTCGTCGTCAAGGCGGACGTCGTCAGCGTCGACCTCACCGAGTCGTTCCTGCGCGAGGTGCTCAACTACGGCCACACGTTCGGGCACGCCGTCGAGCAGGTCGAGGGCTACCGGCGCCGGCACGGCGAGGCGGTCGCCATCGGGATGGTGTATGCCGCGGAGCTCGCCCTCCGCTCGGGCCACCTGGGTCCTGACGTCGTCGACCGGCACCGCGAGGTGCTCTCCGCGCTCGGCCTCCCCACGGCATACCCGGGCGGCCGGTGGGACGACCTGCTGACCGCGATGCGCCGCGACAAGAAGTCGAGGGGGGCGCTCCTGCGGTTCGTCGTGCTGGAGGGCATCGGGCGCCCGGTGCGCCTCGAGGGCCCGGAGGACGCGTGGCTTCGTGGGGCGTACGACGCCCTCGCCGCCGGCTGAGCCCCTCGGGGGGCACAGGAAGGGCACAGCAGGCACATGGCCCAGCCACCACGGCGACGGGCAGGGTGGTGCCCATGACGACGTTCCCGCAGCCCCAGCCCGCCCGAGCCGAGCCGCCCGTGCACCCCGACCACGACCGCGGACTCGAGTTCGACGTCCGCACGCTCCTGGCCCGTCGCTCGGCCCTGGGACTCATCTCTGGGGCCGGCCTGCTGGCGCTCGTCGGGTGCGCCGACGGCTCCGCCGCGTCGGGCTCGTCCTCCGCCACGACCGCCTCGAGCACCACCTCGGCGAGCGGCACGGCGACGGCGGCTGCGACGGCATCCACCGCGGTCGACACCGAGGTGCCCGACGAGACGGGGGGCCCCTACCCGGGCGACGGCTCGAACGGCGCGAACGTCCTCGACGACTCCGGCATCGTGCGGCAGGACATCGCCTCCTCGTTCGGGACCTCGACGACGAGCGCCGCCGGCACACCGCTCACCGTCAACCTCACCGTGACCGACAGCGGCAACGGGTATGCCGCGATGGAGGGGGTGGCCGTGTACCTCTGGCACGCGGATGCGCAGGGTCGGTACTCGATGTACTCGCAGGGCGTGGAGCAGGAGAACTACCTGCGCGGGGTGCAGCCGACGAACGCCTCGGGCACCGCCACCTTCACGACCGTGTTCCCCGGCTGCTACGACGGGCGATGGCCGCACATCCACTTCGAGGTCTACCGCAGCACGGCGGAGGCGACGAGCAGCGGGCCGATCGTCAAGACGAGCCAGATCGCCCTGCCCCAGGCCGCGTGCGAGGCGGTGTATGCCGACACGTCGACCTACCCCTCGAGCACGGCGAACCTGTCGCGCACCTCGCTGACGCAGGACATGGTCTTCGGCGACGACGGCGGCATCCACCAGCTCGCGACGGTGACCGGTGACGCGAACAGCGGCTACGTCGCCAACCTCACCATCGGGGTCTGAGGTGCGCGGGGCCCCGGCGGGCCCCAGCCGCCCGGGGCGGCGGCTGCGCGTGCTCGGGGCATCGGGCGAGCGCGATAGGATCGTCGGGATCCCAGCCCCCTCGCGGGGGTGACGCGCGCCCGTTGCCGGGCGCCCGGCCCCTGACGTCGACGAAAGCGAAGAACCCCCCGTGGCATCCACCAACGACCTCAAGAACGGCCTCGTCCTCAACCTCGAGGGACAGCTCTGGACCGTCGTGGAGTTCCAGCACGTCAAGCCCGGCAAGGGCCCGGCCTTCGTGCGGACGAAGCTCAAGAACGTCATGAGCGGCAAGGTCGTCGACAAGACGTTCAACGCCGGCGTCAAGGTCGAGACGGCGAACGTCGACAAGCGCACCATGCAGTACCTCTACAACGACGGCACCGACTTCATCTTCATGGACCCGGACACCTACGACCAGATCTCGGTGACCCCGCAGGTCGTCGGCGACGCGGCGAAGTACATGCTCGAGAACCAGGACGCGATCGTGGCGCGTCACGACGGCAACGTGCTGTTCATCGAGCTGCCCGCGTCTGTCGTCCTCGAGATCTCCTACACCGAGCCGGGGCTGCAGGGTGACCGCTCCACGGGCGGCACCAAGCCCGCCACGCTGGAGACCGGCGCGGAGATCGCGGTGCCGCTCTTCCTCGAGACCGGCACCAAGATCAAGGTCGACACCCGTGACGGCTCCTACCTCGGTCGGGTCAGCTGACCGGTGGCTGCCCGCACCAAGGCCCGCAAGCGCGCGCTCGACCTCCTCTTCGAGGCCGAGCAGCGCGGGGTCAACGCCGCCGACCTGCTCCGCGAGCGGCTCGCGGCACCGGTGACCGAGGCGCCGCTGTCGGAGTTCACCGCCGACCTCGTGTCGGGTGTCGTCGACCACTGGGCGCAGATCGACGAGCTCATCACGACGTACTCCCAGGGGTGGACGCTGCAGCGGATGCCGGCGGTCGACCGGGCGATCCTGCGCCTCGGCGCCTACGAGGTGCTGTTCGCGCAGGACGTGCCGGAGCCGGTCGCCATCAGCGAGTGGGTCGGCCTGGCTACCGAGCTGTCCACCGACGACAGCCCCCGTTTCGTCAACGGCCTGCTCGCCCGCCTCGCCGAGGTCAAGCCGACCCTCGCCTAGGCCGCACCGGTTGGTCGCCCGGCGTGCCCGGCCGGCCGCCCCGACAACCACCTCTGTCGGAGACGTCCGGATGCTTCACCCAGCGAACCGCCTGTCACCAACGAACGAGTGCTTCACCTGGTGAGCCTGCTCGCGCCAACCCCCTGGTTGCTTCACGTGGTGGGCCGGCTGGCGCCAACCCCCTGGTTGCTTCAGGCGGCGGCTGGTGGGGCGAGCCGCTGCGGGTGGCTCGGGGGGTGGCTCATGAGATGAGGCATCCGGACGTCTCCCGACGCAGGGTTTGCGCTCGGCTCCGGATGGCGTCATGGCGCGCCCAGCGTGCTCCGCCGCCCGAACGGCCGGCCGCCACCACTGGCCCGGGCCGCCGCGCCGCCGCGCCACCGCGCCGCATCACTCCTCGAGGCGGAAGCCGATCTTGAGGCCCACCTGGTAGTGCGCGACCGCGCCGTCCTCGAGGTGGCCGCGGATCTCCGTCACCTCGAACCAGTCCAGCCCGCGCACCGTGGTCGCCGCCCGGGACACCGCGGAGGTGATGGCCTCGTCGATGGAGGTCGTCGAGGTGCCGACCACCTCGGTGATGCCGTACGTGTGTGCCATGCCGCCGCCTCCCGTGCCGGGGCGCCCTGGTGGAGCCCGCACGGGCGATGATCCTCGCGCGGCGCCCCAGCGGCCACCCCGATGACGGCACCGCGGGAGCCCGACCGCACCTCACGGGCGACGGCGCCGCAACGGCATACTGCCGCCATGGTG
Source organism: Ornithinibacter sp. (assembly GCA_035703305.1). Lineage (GTDB taxonomy): Bacteria > Actinomycetota > Actinomycetes > Actinomycetales > Dermatophilaceae > Fodinibacter. The sequence continues at coordinate 16,614 of DASSYJ010000041.1, forward strand.
ACCGTGCGCCCGGCAGAGGCCGCCGACCTCCCCGCGCTCGCGGCCATCGAGGATGCCGGTGACACGCGGTTCGCGGAGCTCTTCGGCTCGCCCGACTGGCCGGCCGCGACCTCGGGGGAGGAGCGGGCCGCCGTGCCCGGCATCCTGCTCGTGGCGGTGGATGACGACGGCACCCTCGTCGGGTTCGCCCACGCACTCGACCTCGACGGGCACTGGCACCTCGAGCAGATCACCGTGCACCCCGCCCACGGGCGGCGCGGCACCGGCACGCGGCTCCTCGAGGCGACCCACGCCGAGGTGGCCCGTCGTGGCGGCACCGAGGTCACGCTCACGACGTACGCCGACGTGCCCTGGAACGGCCCGTGGTACTCACGGCACGGGTATGCCGTGCTCGAGCCGCTGCCGGACCACCTCCGTCCCCTCGAGGTGAGCGACGAGCCCTTCGACCTCGCCCGCCACGCGCGTCGCGTCACCATGGTTCGGGACCTGCGGGACCGGCGGTACCCCGTCGGGGGTTTGCCGTTCGAGCCCGGTGGGTAGCGGACGGGTGCCCGCAACACTCGAACGAAAGGAGAACGCCATGGCCACCCGCACCTGGGATGCCTGGAACTATCGGGAGAGCGCTGAGGTGTCGTCACGCGGAAAGGACCTCACGGGATTCTCCGTGGTGGCCGTCGACGGCGAGATCGGAAAGGTCGACCGGTCCACCCTCGACGTCGGCAGCAGCTATGTCGTCGTCGACACCGGGCCGTGGATCTTCGGCCGGAAGGTCATGCTGCCTGCCGGCACGATCGATCGCGTCGACTGGAACGACGAGAAGGTCTACGTGGACCGGACCAAGGACCAGGTCAAGGACTCTCCGGAGCTCGATGACACGGCCATGTCCGACCCCGCGGCCCGAGACCGCCTGGGCACGTACTACGGGGACACCTACGACCGAGACACCTTCTGAGGTGAGTCAGTCCCCGTAGGCACACACCGGAGCCCCGGTGGCGAGGACCTCCTCGCCACCGGGGCTCCACCGTGCCGGGGCTCGTCGGGTCGGGCTCGTGCCCGGCGGCGGACCTAGGCGGGCGTGGTGTAGAACGGCGGGTCGCAGGTCGGCGCCCCGGTCGGGAAGGGAGTTCTGCTCGAGCACGGTGGGAAGGCGTCGATCACGACACCGGACAGCACGATCGGGGCGTGGTCCGTGTCGTTGCAGTCGTGACCCCAGGGGATCGTGAACCCGAGGGTGACCGACTGGTTCGCGCTGTTGTCGGAGTTGGCGTACACGATGACCTTCACCGAGGCGCCGGGGGCGATGGCCGTGCAGTAGGTCGGGATGATGCCCACGACGGTGAACGGCAGGCCCGACGACGTGATCGTGATCGACGGCTTGAGGACGATCGACTTGCTCGTGTTGTTCGTGATGAGCAGCGGGATCGCGAAGGCCTTGGCCGGGTCGAGCCCCGGTAGGCCCGCGAACAAATCGGCACAGCCCTGTGCGCTGTTGCCCGGCAGCTTGCAGGCGGTGCCCGCCTGGGTGTTGGGCCCCGAGCCCGACGCGGCGTACGCCGGAGCGGCGGTCACGAGGGCGACCGCCGGGACGGACCAGGCGACCCCCTTGGCCAGGTTGCGTCGACCGACGCCTTGTCGCTGCGGAGAGTCAGTGTTGTCAGGGGTCATGTCGTGCCCTTCGTCTCTGCGGAGTGAGGCTGGCGACCTTCATGCCGGCCGTCGTGTGCCGCAGGACTCCGCACGCGTGAGGTCTCCCGGCGGAGAGAGACCACGGTCACGCTATCGCCCGGATGCCTGCCGCGCTGGGTCTTCGCGAAGCGCGCCGACCGAACCCATCCGGACCGTGAGGGCGGCGGGGCCGCCGACTGGGCTCAGCGTGCCGCTGCCGACGCGAAGACGACCTCGGGCCACGGCGAGCTCGCCAGCCACCGGCGGCGGGCCTCGGCGTCGGCATCCCTCGGAGGGAAGAGCGGCAGCATCCTCGCGGCGGCCACGGCCGGGGCCGCGGCCGCCCCGCTCGGCGCGGGTCGCTCGGCACACGACCCAGCGCGGGGGTCGGTCGTGGCGGTGCGCTGCACGGTGGCCTCCTTCGCGACGGGTTGCGACTCGGCGGTCGACGCGGCCATTACATCACGCCATGTTTGGTGACGCATAGTGAAGTGTTATCAACTCTTGCGATCCGGACCGCCGTCACCGACGAGCGGGAGCCCTACCACCGCACCTGCAGGGGCGGGTGGTGCACCTGAGGATGATGCTCCGGCGTCCGCCCGAGGGCGTCCGTCCCACCCGGCGAGCCGCGTGCGGAACCCCCGGCGACCACCCCGTAGAGTGACAGC
>DASSYJ010000076.1:0-37312 GCA_035703305.1 Ornithinibacter sp.
CCGCGGATCGGCAGCAGCGCCTGGTGGTCGCTGCTGCGCGCGAGCTTGGCCGTGCCGAGGGCGCTGTCGCCCTCGACGATGAAGAGCTCGGTGCGCTCGACGTCGGTGCTGCGGCAGTCGGCGAGCTTGGCCGGCAGCGACGAGGACTCCAGTGCGGTCTTGCGGCGCTGGGTCTCCTTGTGCAGCCGCGCGCTGATCCGCGACTTCATCTCGGCCGTGACCTTCTCGAGCAGCAGCGCGGCATGCTGCTTCTCGGGGCGGCGGGTCGAGGTGAGGCGCGCCGTGAGCTCGGTCTCGACGACCCGGGCCACAATGGCACGCACGGCGTTGGTGCCGAGCACCTCCTTGGTCTGGCCCTCGAACTGCGGCTCGGCGAGCCGCACCGTGACCACGGCCGTGAGGCCCGCCAGGACGTCGTCCTTCTCGAGCTTGTCGGTGCCCACCTTGAGGCGCCGGGCGTTGAGCTCGAGCTGCCGGCGGAACACCTTGAGCAGGGCCTGGTCGAACCCTGTGAGGTGGGTGCCGCCCTTGGGCGTCGCGATGATGTTGACGAACGAGCTGACCCGCGTGTCGTAGCCCGTGCCCCACCGGACGGCGACGTCGACACCGCACTCGCGCTCCACCTCGGTGGGGGTCATGTGCCCCTTGCCGTCGAGCACCGGCACGGTCTCGGTGAACGTGCCCTTGCCGTGCAGCCGCCAGACGTCGGTGACCGCCGGGTCGGGGGCGAGGAACTCGCAGAACTCCGAGATGCCGCCGTCGTGGAGGAACACCTCCTCGGCGGGCTCGTCACCGCGCTCGTCGCGGATGACGAGGGTCAGCCCGGGCACGAGGAAGGAGGTCTGGCGCGCCCTGGCCACGAGGCCCTCGAGGTCGAAGGAGGCGTCCTTGAGAAAGATCTGCCGGTCGGCCCAGTAGCGCACGCGGGTGCCCGTGACACCACGGCGGACCGTGCCGATCACCTCGAGCTCGCTGATCGACACGTACGGGGTGAAGGTGTGCTCGGGGTCCTTGGCGCCCTTGGCACCGGCGACGTCCGAGAACGACCCCGGCTCGCCGCGCCGGAAGCTCATGGCGTAGGTCTTGCCGCCGCGGTCGACCTCGACGTCGAGCCGCGAGGACAGGGCGTTCACGACGGAGGCGCCCACCCCGTGCAGACCGCCGGATGCCGTGTACGAGCCGCCGCCGAACTTCCCGCCCGCGTGCAGCCGCGTGTACACCAGCTCGACGCCCGTGAGGCCGGTGCGGGGCTCGATGTCGACCGGCACGCCACGGCCGTTGTCGCGGACCTCGACCGAGCCGTCGTGGTGGAGGATCACCTCGACGTGGTCGCAGTGGCCCCCGAGCGCCTCGTCGACGGCGTTGTCGATGATCTCCCACAGGCAGTGCATGAGCCCGCGGGAGTCGGTGGAGCCGATGTACATGCCGGGACGCTTGCGCACCGCCTCGAGGCCCTCGAGGACCTGGAGGTGGTGGGCGGTGTACTCGGACGCGGACTTGCTCGTCGCGGTCTTCTTCGCAGCGGTCGTCGGCACGTGAGGCAGGGTAGTCGCCGGGTGCGACGGCCCCCGACAGGCGCACCGCCGGTCGCGGGACGGTCTCGGGGAGGTCACGATCCCGACATGACGCGTCACACAGCCCGCCTCCATGCACAGCGGGAAGCATCGGACGTGCTTGACTGTTGCAACGCTCGCCGACCGACCCGGGCGGTGAGCAGACCGAGACAGGACCACCGCGAGCCGAGGAGGCCGACGTGAACGCCGCACTGGCAACACCCCTGACCGCCGCGGACCGGTGCGACCGCTGCAGCGCCCAGGCCTACGTCCGGGCCACCCTGCACGCCGGTGGGGAGCTCCTGTTCTGCGCCCACCACGGCCGCCAGCACATCCCGGCACTGTCCGGCCTGGCCGAGATCCACGACGAGAGCGACCGCCTCATGGAGCCCAGCGAGATGGGCGACGCGACCTTCTGACGGTGCAGCCCCTCGTGACTGACGCCGGCGCGGTCGTCCCGTCGGTCCTCGTCCTCGTCGGACTCGTGGGCATCGTCGTCCCGGTCCTCCCCGGCCTCCTGCTCGTCCTCGGCGGTGTCCTCGTCTGGGCCCTCATGGAGGGCACGCCGCTGGCCTGGGGGGTCTTCCTCGCAAGCGTGCTCGTCGCCGTCGTCGGGTACGTCCTGCAGTACACGCTCCCCGGCCGCCGGATGCGGGAGCGGGGGGTGCGCACCTCGACGCTGGCCCTCGCGGTGGTCGTCGGGGTCGTCGGCTTCTTCGTCGTTCCGGTCGTCGGCGCGGTCCTCGGTTTCGTGCTCGGCATCTTCGTCGTCGAGCTCGGCCGCAGCCGCGACCGCGGGCAGGCGTGGGAGCGCACGAAGCACGCACTCGTCGCGGTGCTGCACAGCATCGGGATCGAGCTCATCGCGGGGCTGCTGATCGCGGCCCTCTACGTCGTCGGGCTCGTCGCGTCCTGAGCCCGGTCAGCGGGTGGCGCCGACGTCACCAGTTGTTCTGGCGGCGCTCCCAGCGCTCGTCGAGGCGGGCCATGAACGACCGCTGGCCCTTCTTGCGGCCGCCCTTGCCACCCGGCTGCGTCGTGCCGTCGGCCCCGACGACACCCAGGCGAGCCCTGCGGGGCGGCGTCACCGCGAAGACCGCGGAGGCGACCATGACGGCGAAGCCGAACGCGCCCACCCACATCGTCGTGTTGACGCCCACGAGGACGAGACCGAGACCGGCGAGGACGCCGACGGCCCCGATGACCCACCGGCGGCGCTGCAGCCGCGCGAGGGAGCGCCCCTGCATCTGCGAGGCGAACTTGGGGTCCTCGGCAGCGAGAGCCTGCTCCATCTGCTCGAGCATCTTCTGCTCGTGGTCGGAGAGGGGCACATGTCCTCCCGTGGTCGGCCCGAGACGCCCGGCGGACGCCCCGATGTTGTCCCTGAGATCTCAGGATAGGTCCCGCGGTGCCCGCGCGGAAGCCGATGTGTCACGTTCGATGAGACTCGCTGGTCGGACCGACCCCGATCCGAACCGCGACCGGGCCCTGTCGACCGCCCGGTCGGCGTCCCGCCACCCGTGCTCCGGCTCGCCGATGACGCCCTGGATCGGGGACAGGGAGGCCTCGACGAGCTTCTCGAGGCGGACGCCGACGAGGCGGATGCGGGCCCGCTGGAGACCGAGCGCGTCGAACAGCCCCACCGCCGCCTCGTGGATGGTGCGCCCGCTGTCGGTCGGCTCGCGCAGGGTGCGGGAGCGCGTGATCGTCGTGAAGTCGCTGAACCTCACCTTGAGGGTGACGGTGCGACCGGTGAGCCCCGCCGCCCGCATCCGGGCCGCCGTGCGCTCGCTGAGGCCCAGCAGGTGGCGGTGGATCTCCGCGGCGTCGTCGATGTCGTAGTCGAACGTCTCGTCGCTGCCGATGCTCTTCTCGCGCTGCTCGCGCTCGACCGGCCGCGGGTCGCGCCCCCAGGACAGCTCGTGGAGGTGGTGCCCCCCGGCCTCGCCGAGCCCTCGGACGAGGGTCGCGAGCGGCGTGTGGGCGATGTCGGCGACGGTGCGCAGCCCGAGCCGCACGAGGGCCTCCTCGGTGCGCTCCCCGACGCCCCAGAGGGCGGCGACGGGCAGCTGCTGGACGAACGGCACGACCTCGTCGCGCGGCACGACGACCATGCCGTCGGGCTTGGCGAGGCCGGAGGCGAGCTTGGCGACGAACTTCGTCGAGGCGACGCCGACCGAGCACGTGATGCCCTGCTCGTCGTGCACGGTGTCGCGGATGTGCTGGCCGATCGTCGCCGGGCTCCCCATCCGCCGGACCGCGCCGGACACGTCGAGGAACGCCTCGTCGAGCGACAGCGGCTCGACGACCGGCGTGACCGAGCGGAAGGTCTCCATGACGGCTGCCGAGATCGCGGCATACAGGCGGTGCTCGGGTGGTAGCACGGTGGCCTGCGGGCAGAGGCGGCGGGCGCGGGCCATCGGCATGGCCGAGGTCACGCCGAACCGGCGTGCCTCGTAGGTCGCGGAGAGCACGACCCCACGGTTGCCGCCCCCGATGATGACCGGCGTGCCGACGAGCTCGGGGTGCGACAGCAGGGTCGCCGACGCGTAGAAGGCGTCCATGTCGACGTGGAGGACGGTGCAGCCGGTGTCGTCGGGCGGCTCGGCGGAGTCCCGCTCGGGAAGGGCGAACTGGCGACGGCTCATCGCGGACCCCCGGCGGCGTCAGTCCCGCGTCGCGAGGACGTGGAGCACGCTCCCGAGCGCCCCGAGGAGCGGGTGGTCGGGGTGGTGGCTCGCGACGTCCTCGAGCTCGAGGAGGGCGGCGCGGTCGGCCTCGGAGTCGACGAGCGCCGACGGGACGAGGTCGCTGAAGATCCGCACCCCGTGGCGCTCGACGGGGGTGAGCCCGTGGGCGGTGAGGAGGGCGACGACCTGGGGCTCGTCGAACCGGCGGGGGGCCGGGTCGTCGTCTCCCCAGCGCCCGTCGGGCCGCTCGAGGACGGCCTGGGCGCGGGCGAACTGACCCGCGAGCGCCCGCGCGAGAGCCGCGTGGAGCCGCTGCGCGACGACGAGGGACAGGGTGCCGCCCGGCGCGAGCACGGCGGCGACGTTGGCGAGCGCCGTGTCGGCGTCGTCGACGACCTCGAGGGTGCCGTGGAGGCAGACGAGGTCGTATGCCGGGCGCTCACCCCCGTCGCCCTCCTCACCGACGGTGTCGGTGTCGCCCTGGACGGGGTGCACCCGCTCGGTCGTGCCGGTCTCGGCGGCCCGGCGGCGCAGGGACGCGAGGGCGTCGGGACTGGGGTCGACGACAGTGACGTCGTGGCCCGCCGCGGCGAGCGGCACGGCGGTGCCACCGGTGCCCCCGCCGAGGTCGAGCACCAGCAACGGGCGCCCGAGCTCGGCGGTGCGACGGGCGGCGAGGGCGTCCAGCGCCGCGTGGACGGCGGCGGTGCGCAGCCCCGGCTGGGTGCCCGCGCGTCGCGCTCGGCCACGCTCGTCGGCCACGCTGGGTCTCCTCGGTCGGTCGGGGTCACGGGGGGTCCGGATCTCCGCCCCACCCTAGTGTCCGGAGCTGCCGGGGCTCGCGTGCCACAGCTTGCGCGAGGGCAGCGCGGCGGCGGCCGCGGGCGGGAGCGGTGCGACCGGCATCCCCTCCCCGGCAGGCGCGCCGCGACCGGACCGGGGGTCGATGCCCGGCGGGCGGGTGTCGGCGTAGGGCGACTGGCGGAACCCTGATGCGTGGACGAGCACCCGGCGACCGGTGCGGGTGTCGCGCTCTCGTGCGGCGGCCTCGGCCGCCTCCGCCCGGGCCACGGCATCCGACTCCCCTGCGGCGATCGCGGCGTGCACGCGCTCGAGGCCACCGAGCTGCCAGGCGTCCCAGAGGGCCGCGAGCTCCCACGCACCCGTCGCCCGGATCGACACCCCCCGGTCGCCGGTGCGGCGCAGGATGCCGCGGACGAGCAGCAGCCACGAGTGGAAGACGACCCCGGCATAGGGGCCCTGGACGTCCTCGAAGAACGTGCAGTCGGAGGGCCCCGTGGAGTCGTCGAGGGTGAGGAAGACGACCCGCCGCCCGGAGCGCACCGGCGGGGTCTGGGTGGCGACCTTGACCCCGGCCACCCACACCTCGCTGCGGCTGCGGGTGCCGAGCAGGTCACGGCTGCGGGTGACCCCGAGCGCGTCGAGGAGCGGCCCGTAGAACTCGACGACGTGCGCCGACACGTCGAGGCCGAGGACGTCGAGCTCGGCGCGGACCCGCTCGGGGCCGGTCATCTCGGGGAGACCGGCGCCGGCGGTGAGGCGCGGCCGGTCGCCGAGGTCGAGGGTCAGCTGGGTCGGCTGCGTCTCGGCGGGCACCACCTCGCGGGCCGCCTGGGACTGCGCGGCGGCGCGCTCGCGGACGTCGACCCCGGCCTCCTCGACCTCGCGGGCGGGGGTGCGCGGGAGGGCGAGCCGACGGCTGCTGCGCGGTGGCGCTCCTCCCCCGCGCTCCCACCGCTCGAGCTCGGCGACGTGGAGCAGCAGGTCGCGCCGGGTGACCCGGCCGCGCCGCCCGAGGCCACCGTCGCCCATCCCGTGGAGGGCGTCGAACGCTCCCGCGAGGACGAGCCGCTCGGTGACGGGGCGGCTGACCCGCGCCCGGGTCCAGAAGTCGCCGAGGTCGGCGTAGGGCTGGCCGGCGATGATCCTGGCGACCTCCGCCGCGCTGATGCCCTTGACGTCGGCGAGGGAGAGCCGGATGCCGTAGGGCTGCGGCCTGCGCCGCCAGGCGGGCACCTCCGCCGCCGCCGCCTCCTCCTCGCCGCTACCCGGGGACGGACTCCCGACCTCCACGGCAGGGCTGCCGGGAGCGGGACCGGCGCTCCCGGCATCCGGCAGCTGCTCCCCAGGGCCTTCCTCGACCCGCTCGACCCGGTAGGCGTCACGGCAGGCGTTGACGTCGAGGCCGAGCACCGGGATGCCGAAGGAGCGGGCGTCGTCGAGGAGGAGCCGCTTGGGGTACATGCCCGGGTCGTGGGTGAGCACCCCGGCGAGGAAGGCCGCGGGGTGGTGCGCCTTGAGCCATGCCGAGTGGAAGGTCGGCAGCGCGAAGGCCGCGGCGTGCGCCTTGCAGAAGCCGAAGCTCGCGAAGGACCTCAGCACCTCCCAGATGCGGTCGCGGTCGTCGGCGGAGTAGCCCCGGGCCGCGGCGGCCGGTCGCCACCACGCCTCGACGTCGACCTGGCCCTTCGGGGTCCCCATGCTGCGGCGCACCTCGTCGGCCTGGGCCAGGCTCACCCCGGTCGTCTCGGCGACGATGAGGAGCACCTGCTCGTGGAAGACGACGACGCCCTCGGTCTCCGCGAGTGCCGGGATGAGCGTCGGGTGGAGGAAGCGGCGCTCGCTCCACCCGTGCCGGCTGTTGAGGAACGGCGTGATCATGTCGGACTTCACCGGGCCCGGCCGGAAGAGGGAGATGTCGACGACGAGGTCGCCGAACCGCTGCGGCCCGAGCTTGCCGACGAGCTCGCGCTGCCCGGGGCTCTCGATCTGGAACATCCCGAGGGTGCGCGTCGTGCGGATGAGCTCGTAGGTCACCGGGTCGTCGTGGGGCACCCGGCTCTCGTCGTCGAGGTCGATGCGCTCGCCCGAGACCCGCTCGACCTCGGTGACGGCGTGGGCCATCGCCGACTGCATCCGGATGCCGAGCACGTCGAGCTTGAGGAAGCCGAGGGTCTCGACGTCGTCCTTGTCGAACTGGCTCATCGGGAAGCCGAGCCAGCTCGCCTCGACGGGGGTGCGGTCGAGGAGCCCGGAGTTGGACAGGACGATGCCGCACGGGTGGAGGGCGATGTGCCGGGGCAGGCCGTCGAGGGCCTCGACGAGGTCGAAGAAGGTCGCGAGCCGTGGGCTGTCGAGGCCGCGGCTGCGCAGCTCGGGCAGGTCGGCGATCGCGTGCCGGGCGTCCTTGGCGCGGATGTGCGGGAACGCCTTGGCGATCTCGTCGACCTCGACCGGCGGGAGCCCGAGCGCGGCACCGACGTCGCGCACGGCGTGGCGGACCTTGTAGGTGTCCATCATCGAGACGCACGTGACCCGATGGCCGCCGAAGCGCTCGAGGACGGCCTCGTAGATCTCGGTGCGCCGGGCCGACTCGACGTCGACGTCGATGTCGGGCAGCTCGGCGCGCAGCGGGGAGCAGAAGCGCTCCATGAGCAGCCGGTGGCGAATCGGGTCGACCCCGCTGATGCCGAGGAGGTGGTTGACGAGGCTCCCCGCCCCGGAGCCCCGGGCGGCGACCCGCACGCCACGGGCCCGGATGAGGTCGGTGACCTCGGCGACGGTGAGGAAGTAGGTCGGGTAGCCGAGCGTCTCGACGATCGCGAGCTCCTCGTCGAGCCGGTCGAGGACGACCCGCCGCTCCGCGTCGCCGGCCGCGGGGTAGCGCCAGCCGACGGCGGCCCGGCAGCGCTGGGCGAGGACCGCCATCGGGTCGGTGCCGGGCGTGATGCCGAGGATCTCGGCCTCGGGCAGGTGGACCGCCCCGATGCCGAGGTCGTGGCGGGCGTCCTGGGTGCACTCGTCGGCGACGAGGGCCGTCATCGCGACGAGCCGGTCGGCCCGGGCCCGGTCACCGGCGGTGACCTCGAGCGCGGTCGCGTGCATCGCCGCGGTGCTCGCGAGGTGGCCGGCGTCGGTGACCCGGTCGAGGTGCCGGGAGTCGAGGACGACGAGCCGCCGCGCGGCGTCGAGGAGGTCGACGGTGCGCACCTGCTCGGGGTCGGCGTGGCGCACCGCCGCGGTGAGGACGGCGGGGACGCCGGCCGCGTCGGCGAGGGCGAGGAGGTGCGCCGCGTGCGAGCGGCACCCCGGGGTGCCCTCGGGGCCGCCGTGGTGGACGACCTCGACGGCGAGGCCGTCGCGGGGCAGCAGGACCTGCCACGCCGCGAGGAGGTGGCGGGCCCGGTCGCGTCGCCCGGCGAGCACGGCCCGGCCCACGTCGGAGTCGGGCCCGAGGAGGACGAGCAGGCGGCTCCCCCCGGCGGTGGTCGGGGTGGGGTGGGACCACCGGGCGAGCAGGTCGGGCGTCGTCACGGGGATGCCGCGCTCGCCGCGCAGGTGGGTCTCGGTGACGAGGCGGCACAGCGCCGCCCAGCCGACGCCCGGCATGCTGCCGCCCCCGCGACCCCGGGCGAGCACGGTGACGCGCGGGCGACGCGGGTCGACGATCGCGCCGCCCCGCACCGGGGTGCGGGGCCGAGGAGGCGGGGCGGATGCCGTGCCCCTCCCGGCGCCACCGGCATCCCCCTCGCTCCCGACGCGAAGGGCATCCGCCCCCCTCCCGGCGCCGCCGGCATCCGCCCCGGTCCGCGTGCGGATGGCATCCGCTCCGTTTCGGGTGCGGACGGCACCTGCGTCCGGACCCGTCGCTCCCGCGGCGAGTGGCTCGACGGCGAGGTCGACCCCGAGGACCGGGGCGATCCCGGCCCGTCCGCACGCCGTGGCGAACCGGACCGCGCCGTAGAGGCCGTCGCGGTCGGTGAGGGCGAGGGCGCCCTGGTCGTGGGCGGCGGCGCGCTCGACGAGGTCCTCGGGCATCGACGCGCCGTAGCGCATCGAGAACCCCGAGGCGACGTGGAGGTGCGCGAAGCCGTCCATCGCTCCCTCAGGCCGAGCGGACGGGGACCAGCCGGCGCGGCCGGTGGGTCGTGGGCACCCCGAGCCGGCCGGCGGCGAGGTCGACGAAGGTCTCGGCGTCGCGGAGCAGGTCGTCGGCCTCGCGGGCGGTGACCCGCACCAGGCCGGTCTCGACGCCGACCCGCTGCCCGGTGGCCGCGGCGAACCGCTGCGCCCACTCGGTGAGCTCGGGTGCGACGCGGGCGGTGAGCACCCACACGTCGTGGGGGCCGTCACCGCCGGAGGCGAGCCCGGCGCCGGAGCGGGTCGCCGCCGTGGCGGCGACGATCGCGGCCCCGGCCCGCAGGGCGGCCAACGAGGCGGCGAGGTAGCGCGCGGAGGCGGCGGACGCGGCATACCCGCTGGTCACCGCCTCGCGGGAACGGTCGAGGAGGTCGAGGGTGGTCGAGGCGTGGCTCATCGTGGCTCCAGTCAGTCGTGGGCTCGCAGGAGGAGCCAGTGGTCGTCGTCGCGGCCGAGGTCGAAGACCCCGGCGGTGCCGGACGGCGGGCGCGCCTCGACCCGCCAGACCCGGCGCTGTGGGCTCGGCAGGCCCGGCCCCCCCGGGGAGTCACCGACCTCGCGCCACCACGCCCGGCGCTCCTGCCACGAGGCCAGCACGGCGCACACGGTGTAGTGGCGCCCCCGCCAGACGAACTCGCGCGGGCCGTCGTCGACCCGGCCGTCACCGACCCGGCCGTCACCGACCCACCCGCCGTCAGCCCCACCTGCAGGGGACCTCACGCCGGTGGTCCGGACGACGACGGGCTGGTCGTGGCGACGTACCATGACGACCTCCTGGACCGCTGTCGTGGCCCACCCGGCACGGCTGGTCGGGCAGGGAGCCGGACCTCCGCCGGACTCTCGAACACCTGTTCGATACCCACCACCCTAGCGCGTCCCACCGACCCCCGGTCAACCCCGTGCGGTCACTACGCTGACCGCATGACTCCCGAGCCGGGCGACCCGGTCCCGCTGCGTGACCTGTCCGGCCACGCCGGTGTGCAGGCCGTGCTCGACTCGCTGGCGCTCCACCACATCACCCCGGAGGTGCGCCACCTCCCCGACGCCGTGCGCACCGCCCGGGCCGCGGCGGACGCGCTCGGCGTCTCCCCCGCCGAGATCGCCAACAGCCTCGTGTTCGTCGCGACGACCCACGACGGCGAGACCCTGCCGCTGCTCGTGCTGGCCTCGGGCGGCCACCGGGTCGACGTCGACAAGGTGGCGGACCTCGCCGGGCTCGCCCACGTCGAGCAGGCCGACCCGGCCTTCGTGCGCACCCACACGGGGTTCGCCATCGGCGGAGTCGCCCCCGTCGGGCACCCGCACCACATCCGGACGATCATCGACGTCACCCTCGGCCGCTACGCGACGGTGTGGGCCGCGGCCGGCCACAGCCACTCGGTCTTCGCGACGACCTACGACGAGCTCATCCGGATCACCGGCGGCCACCCGATGGACGTCGCCTGACGGGAGCACCTCTGCCTCACCTTCCCGGGTGATCCCCGGACCCCGGCGGCGTCCTATCGTCGCGGGGACGGCGGACCACCGCCCCGTGACCGACGTGGAGGCGAGACGCATGGCCGCAGACCCCAGCCCTGCAGCCCAGGAGAGGCAGCAGGGCAGCCGCAGGCTCATGGTCCTGCTGGCCATGGCGATGTTCGTCCTCGTCGTCGACACCTCGCTCATGAACGTGTCCATCTCCGCGGTGATCACCGACCTCGACACGACCGCGAGCGGCGTCCAGGGCGCCATCGCGCTCGAGGCGCTCGTCTCGGCGGCGTTCATCCTCATCAACAGCAAGGTCGGCGACCTCATCGGCCGCAAGCGTGCCTACGTGCTGGGCCTCCTGGCGTATGCCGTGGGCGCCCTCGCGATGACCCTCGCCCAGAGCCTCACGGCGATCGTCGTCTTCTGGGCCATCATCGGCGGCCTCGGTGCATCCCTCCTCCTGCCGGCGATGCAGTCGCTCGTCCACGGGAACTTCAGCGGCCCCCCGCAGAAGCAGGCCTACGCGCTCATCGGCGCAGCGGCCGCGATCGCCGCAGCCGTGGGCCCACTCCTCGGCGGGTTCGTCACGACCTACCTGTCGTGGCGGGTCGGCTTCGCGCTCGAGGTCCTCATCATCGCGGTCGTCCTCAGCCAGATCCGGCTCGTGAAGGACGTCGAGTACACCGGCTCCCGCCAGGTGGACGTCGTCGGTGCGATCCTCTCGGTCCTCGGCATGGGTGGTGTCGTGCTCGGCATCCTCGTCTGGCAGGAGGGCGGCGAGTTCGTCGTCCTGCTCATGGCGGTCGGCGCGATCGCGCTCGGGTCGCTCGCCCGGTGGCTCGTCACCCGCAAGCGCGCGCAGAAGGTGACGCTCCTCGACCCGGACCTGTTCCGCACGCCGAACTTCACCGCGGGCATCTCGGGCCAGATGCTCCAGCAGGTCGCACTCGGCGGCGCGATGATCGCCCTGCCGTTGTTCCTCCAGATGACCCTGGAGTACAACGCCATGCAGGCCGGTCTCTCGCTGGCGCCGTTGTCGCTCACGATGTTCGCGGCCGCCCTGCTCGTCGGACGGAGGGCCGGCGACCGCCGACCGGCCTCGATCATCCGGGTCGGGTTCATCCTGGCCGCCGTAGGGATCGGCAGCATCATCCCGCTCGTCCCACGGGTGGACAGCGGGTGGTGGCTCGTCATCCCCCTCATGGTCGCCGGGACCGGCCTGGGCCTCCTGGTCTCCCAGCTGAACAACTACACCTTGGCCCCGATCGAGGAGGAGCGGATCAGCGAGGCGGCGGGCGTCAACTCCGCCGCGGGGTCCTTCGGGCTCTCCTTCGGCCTCGCCATGGCCGGTGGCCTCATGCTCGCCGCGCTGTCGTTCAGCTTCACCCGGCTGACCGCCGACAGCACCGTGATCCCCCCGGCCCAGCAGCAGCAGATCTCGGCGGCGCTCGAGACCGACGCCGAGGTCATGAGCACCACCGCCCTGGCGGAGCAGATCGTCGGGCAGCCCCCGGAGGTCGAGGCGGCCGTGCTGGCCATCAACGAGGACGCCCGAAACCGGTCGCTGCAGGTGGCGCTGCTCGTGCCCGTCCTCGCGGCGCTCCTCGGGCTGGGCAACTCCTTCCGGATGCTGCGCCTCCCCGACGTCAAGCCGTCGGCCGATCTCGAGGGCCTCGACCTCGGGTGAGTCTCCCGGGTGACGGCATGAGCGACGTCGTCGGCGAGCCGTCCGAGGACGGGCTGGTCTGGCACTACACCAACGGCACGGGGCTGGTCTCGATCGTGCGCTCGCACGTGCTCTGGGCCACGGCGTCGGGGTTCCTCAACGACCGGGACGAGGTCCGCCTGGGCCTCCGCCTGCTGCGCGACGAGCTCGTCGCGCGGGCCGGCGGTGGGGACGACTTCGCGCGAGACCTGCTGGAGCGCGTCCTCAGCACCGAGCAGGCCTCCCCCCGCTCCTCGGCCAGCACCTTCTTCATCCTCAGTGCCGCCGAGCACTGGGACCTCCTGGCGATGTGGCGGCTCTACGGCGGCCACGGCGAGTCGTACGCGATCGGCCTCGACCCGTCCGTCCCCCTCGGGGTGCTCTGCGACGAGGGTGCCCCCGCGCTGGCGGGCGACCCCGACGACGTCATGGTGGTCCAGCGACCGTGGACCTCGGTGCGCTACTCCGCCGAGGGCCAGCGCGCCCTCGCCGCCGCGGTGTTCGACGGCATGGAGGACGAGCTGAAGGCCCTGCGCGCCCGGGTCGAGCGTGAGGGGGAGGTCACGCACCGCATCGTCGTCGAGACGCTGGGCGAGACGCTCGACGACATCGAGCAGGCCCTCGCGCTCATCAAGCACGAGGGGTTCCACGCCGAGCGCGAGGTGCGGCACAGCAGCGTCCTGCTCCACCCCGACGACCTGGCGCCCTGGCGCGGGGTGGTCCGCTACCGCGCATCGGCATACGGCATGGCGCCGCACCTCTGGCTCACCGGAGCCGGCCCGGATGCCGGGGCGGCGTCACCGCTGACGAGCTCCGTGGCCGCCCTGCCCATCCGGGCGGTGGCGATCTCCCCGTCGCCGACGGGCCGGGATGCCGAGCGCTCGCTTGCCGCCCTGCTCGCGAGCGAGGGCTACGACGTCGAGGTCCGCCGCTCCGGCATCCCGTTCCGCGGCTGACCGGCGACCCGCCGCTGACCGGCGACCCGTGGCTGGCCGCCTCCTCGGTCACATCCTCCGAGCCCACCTCGTCCCGCTGGCTAGCGTGGGGACGTGGTCAGCCGCAGACCGCTCACCTCGTTCGTCGTCCTGGCCTTCGCCCTGTCCTGGGGGTACTGGGGCGTGCTCGTCGCCCGTGGCTGGGTGTCACACCCGGGGCAGGGGTGGCCGACCCACCTCCCCGGACTGCTCGGCCCGGCGATCGCCGCCGTCCTCGTCACCGCCGTCGCCGACGGCCGGCCCGGCCTGCGCGACGTCTCCTCCAGGATGCTCCGCTGGCGCCTTCCCTGGCGCTGGTGGGCGCTCGGGGCCGCCACCGCGCTCATCCCGGTCCTGGTGTGGTCGTGGCAGGCGCTCATGGGCGGTGGCTGGCCCTCCACCGGCGAGCTCACGGCATACTCCGGCGCACCGGTGGTCGCCCTGCCGCTCCTCGTCCTCGGCGTCCTCGTCGTCAACGGCTTCGGCGAGGAGGTCGGGTGGCGGGGCATGCTGGCGCACCGGCTCCTCGACCGCCACTCGCTCCTCACCACCTCGGTGGTCGTCTGGGTCGTCTGGGCGGCGTGGCACCTGCCGGTCTTCCTCGTCGTGGCCGACTTCCGCGAGATGGGCTGGACCGCGCTCGGGTGGCTCGTCGGCCTCGCCGCGGCATCCGTCGTGCTCACGTGGATGTACGACGGCACCGGGCGCAGCATCCTGTTCGTCGCCGTGTGGCACACGGTCTTCAACTTCACGTCGGCGACCGAGGCCACGAACGGGCTGCCAGCGGCCATCTCGTCGACCCTCGTCATGGCCCTGGCCGTCGGGGTGGTCGTCCACGAGCGGCGTGAGGTCAGAGACGCAGGTTCTCGAACACCTCGAGCGTCGCCGTCGACCGGTTCATCGTGATGAAGTGGATGCCGGGCGCACCCTCGTCGAGCATCCGCTGACCCAGCTCGGTCGCGATCTGCACGCCGACGGCACGCACCGCGGCCGGGTCGTCCTTGACGGCCTCGAGCCGGGCCACGACCTCCGGCGGGAGGGGCGTGCCCATGAGCTCGGACATCCGGTGGATCTGCCTGAGGTTCGTCACCGGCATCAGGCCCGGCGTGATCGGAAGGTCCCGCCGGGCGGCGACACGGTCGCGCAGCCGGAGGTAGCTGTCGGCGTCGAAGACCATCTGGGTGATCGCGAAGCTGGCCCCGGCATCCGCCTTGCGCACGAGCACCTCGACGTCGTGGTCGAGGTCGGGGCTGTCGGGGTGCACGTCGGGGAAGGCGGCCACCCCGATGGTGAAGTCGCCGAGGCCGGAGATGAGCGCGACGAGCTGGTCGGCGTGGTCGAGCCCCTCGGGGTGCGGCGTCCACCGTCCCCGGACGTCGCCGGGCGGGTCCCCGCGGAGGGCGAGGATGTTGCGGACGCCGGAGGCGGCGTACCAGCCGACGACCCGGCGCACCTGGCGCACCGACATCCCGACGCAGGTGAGGTGGGCGAGCGGCGTCAGGGACGTCTCGTCCGCGATCCGGCCGGTGACCCGCACGGTGCGGTCCTGGGTCGTGCCGCCCGCCCCGTAGGTCACCGAGACGAAGGCGGGCCGCACCCGCTCGAGCTGCCGGATGGCCGTCCAGAGCTGCGCCTCGGACTCGTCGGTCTTGGGCGGGAAGAACTCGAAGCTGATCGACGGCCGGGGCTCCGCGAGGCGTCCGGGGATGGACGCCACGAGGTGCTCGGGGCGTCCCCCTCCTCCGTGGTGCGCCATGGCGGTGAGGGTAACCCAGCCGCCACGCCGTAGGCTCGGAGCACCCACGATCCGACCGCCCGACGCGGTCCCCAGGAGGTTTCCGTGCCCGGCCCGCTCGACAGCGCCGACCTGCGGCGTCGCGTGCAGGCGTGCCTCGACGCCGAGCTCGCGACCCAGGCCGAGGTGCTCGCCGAGCTGGGGCCCGACGTCGAGGACCTCCTCGCCTCCGTCGCGGCGCTCCTGCGCGGGGGGAAGCGGCTCCGGGCGGCGTTCCTCTACTGGGGTCACCGCGCGGCCGGGCGCCCCGACTCCGACGCCCTCGTGCGCCTCGCGAGCGCGATGGAGCTCTTCCAGGCCGCCGCCCTCATCCACGACGACGTCATGGACGACTCCGACACCAGGCGCGGTATGCCGGCCGCTCACCGGGCGCTCGCGGCGCACCACGCGGCGCGGGGCTGGGACGGCGACGGGGACCGGTTCGGGCTCGCGGGAGCGGTGCTCGCCGGCAACCTCTGCCTCACGTGGACCGACGAGGTCTACGCGACGAGCGGACTCGACGCCGAGGACCTCGCCCGTGGACGGCCCATGTTCGACCGGATGCGCACCCAGCTCATGGCCGGCCAGTTCCTCGACGTCGTCGAGTCGATGCGCCCGTGGGAGGGCGTCGACGCCGACGAGCGCGTGGAGCGTGCCGGCCGGGTCATCCGCTACAAGAGTGCGAAGTACAGCGTCGAGCACCCCCTCCTCATCGGGGCCACGACGGGCGGGCTCGACGCGTCGGGGCTCGACGCCCTCTCCCGCTACGGCCTCGACCTGGGGCGCGCCTTCCAGCTCCGCGACGACCTGCTCGGGGTGTTCGGCGACCCGGAGGCGACGGGCAAGCCCGCCGGGGACGACCTGCGCGAGGGCAAGCGCACCGTGCTCCTCGCCCACGCCCTCGCCGGCGCAGAGGCGGCCGGGCGCACCCGGCTGGAGCAGCTCGTCGGGCGCGTGGACCTCGACGCGGGCCAGGTCGACGAGCTCCGGGCGATCATCGAGGGGTCCGGCGCGGTCGACCTCGTCGAGCAGGAGATCTCCCGCCTGGCCGCCGAGGCGCGCGCGGCGGTGTGCGAGGCGCCCTCGGTGGACCCCACGGCCCGGGAGGCGCTCCTCGAGCTCGTGGACGTCGCGACGGCCCGCGCCGCCTGACCCCGTCTCGACTTTCCCGCCCGATCCAGGAACCTTCACCTGAACACCGGGAGCGAACCCCTGCGAAGCCGAAGGTCCTGCGCAGGTCTGTCCCGCCGGCGGGGGGCTAGAAGGCCTCCTCCATCGCCCGGCGCCGCACCTCGGTCTTGAAGCCCGCGCGGATGGAGTCGAGAGGGGTGCCCGGCACGGGCAGCGTGTCGTCGCGGGTGTGCAACCAGCGGAGGATCTCCTCGTCGGACATCCCACCGTCGGCGAGCACCGTGAAGGTGCCCTTGAGCGCCGCGAGCGGACCAGCGGTCCCGATGAAGCCCTCCGGGACGGCGAGGACCCGCCGCTCCCCCACGCGGTGGGCGAGGAGCTCGCGGTCCTCGACGAGGCGCCGGGCCTCGACGAGCCGGATGCCGAGCCGCTCGGCCAGGTCGGGGATGGTCACCCAGGTGCCGACGAGGTCCTCGAGGGAGGTCTCCTCGACGGCGTCGGGGTCCTGCGGTGCGTCGGTCACGGAGCACAGGCTGCCACAGCGGGCACCGCGACACGCGCTCGCCCGGCTCAGCGACACACGGCCACCGCGCACGGCGCCTCCGGTCCGACATCCGGTCACTCCGGTACCCTGAGTCACATCTGTCACAGTGGCCACTCACGCCACATCTGTCGCCTCGCGGAGGTGCCCATGGTCGCCGAGACCCCCGGCGTTGCCCCGGATGCCGGGTGCGCCACCGCACACGCCACCCCGCAGGCCACCCCGCAGGCCACCGCGCAGGTCAGCGGGCTGCGCGGTGGCGGAGCCCCGTCCGGCCCGTGGTGACGGGGCGGACGATGACCGGGTCGGTGTCGGGGACTACGTACACTCCTACGGTGTCATCCACCGGCGACGCGCTCATCGGGCGCACCCTCGACGGCCGCTACCGCGTGCTCCGTCACCTCGCCGACGGCGGGATGGCCACCGTCTACCTCGCGGTGGACGAGCGCCTCGAGCGCGAGGTCGCGCTCAAGGTGATGCGCCGCCACCTCGTCCACGACGAGACGTTCGTCTCCCGGTTCCGGCGCGAGGCGAAGTCGTCGGCATCCCTCTCCCACCCCAACGTCGTGGCCGTCTACGACCAGGGCGAGGACGACGGCGACGTGTTCCTCGCGATGGAGTACGTCCCCGGTCGAACCCTGCGGGACGTGCTCACCACCGAGGGCCCGCTCAACCCCCGAGCCGCCCTCGACGTCCTCGAGGCGGTGCTCCAGGCGCTCGCCGAGGCGCACTCCAAGGGCCTGATCCACCGCGACGTCAAGCCCGAGAACGTCATCATCAACGACAACGGCACGGTCAAGGTCGCCGACTTCGGCCTGGCCCGCGCCGTCTCGAGCGAGACGGTGACGAGCACGTCGGGCCTGCTGCTCGGCACGGTCGCCTACCTCTCCCCCGAGCAGGTCGAGCGCGGTGTCGCCGACGCGCGGTCCGACGTCTACGCCGCGGGCCTCGTCCTCGTCGAGATGCTCACGGGGAGCAAGGCGTTCACGGGCGACACCGCGATCCACGTCGCCTACCAGCACGTCCACGGTGGGGTCCCCTCACCGTCGAGTCGCGTCCCCGGCCTCCCTCCGGCCCTCGACGACCTCGTCTCGGTGGCGACGGCCCGGAACCCCGACGAGCGCCCCGCCGACGCCTCCGAGTTCCTCGCCCTCGTCCAGCGCACTCGGGACACGCTCCCCCCGGGCGCCCTCGACGCGCGCCCCGCAGGCGCCGCAGCGGCCATGGCGGCATCCCTCCCGACCGCCACCGCGGCATTCCCGCTCCACGGCTCGTCCGCTCCCGACGAGGGTGTCGCGCTGGCCGGCGCGGTCGCGACCAAGGAGCGGTCCGACACGACGGCCATGACCGTCCCGCCCCCGCCGCTCGAGGGCGTCGTCGTGGGCGCCGGTGCACGACGACCGCGCCGCTGGTGGCCCGCGATCGTCGGCTCCGCACTCGTCGCCCTGCTCACCGCATGGTTCTTCCTCCTCGGGCCTGGTGCCGCAGCGACGGTTCCCGCCGTGGTCGGCAAGACGCAGGCCGAGGCGGTCGCCACCCTGCGCACGGCATCCATCGGCGCCACGGTCGCCGAGAGCTTCGACGAGAAGGTGCCCGCAGGGGTGGTGGTCTCTGTCGACCCGAGCGCCGGCACGACCGTGCGACGGGGCAGCAGCGTGACGCTGGTCGTCTCCAAGGGGCCGGAGAGGTATGCCGTGCCCAAGGTCGTCGGCATGACGCTCGCCGAGGCGAGCGCCCGGATCACGGCGGTGAACCTCGTCGTGGGCAAGGTGTCCGAGGCGTTCAGCGAGAAGGTCCCCGAGGGCCAGGTCGTCTCCGCCAAGCCCGGTCCGGGGGCGAGCCTCAAGAAGGGCACCGCCGTCGCACTGACGGTGAGCAAGGGTCCCAAGCCCATCGACGTCCCCGACTTCACCGGGAAGAACGCCGACGCCGCCGCGCGCAAGCTCGGTGACCTCGGCCTCAAGGTCGACGCCTCGACGGAGGAGAACAGCGACACCGTCCCCAAGGGGCGGGTCATCAGCCAGAGCCCACGCGACGGCACGGCATACCGGGGCGACACCGTGACGCTCGTCGTGTCCAAGGGGCCGGTGCTCGTCGACGTGCCCGACGTCGTGGGCCGGCAGGTGCGGGAGGCCCGGCAGATCCTCGAGGGGGCCGGGTTCAAGGTCGAGGTGCACCGCGCCCTCGGCGGCTTCTTCGGCACGGTGCGGCTGCAGGACCCCGCCGCGGGCAGCAAGGCACCCAAGGGAAGCACGATCACCCTGACGATCGTCTGACGACGCGGTGACCGTCCCCTCCGGGCCCGCCACGCACTCCCGGGCCGCCGGCCCCGCCGGGCACGCCCGGCTCGCCACGATCCTGCTCGTCTGCGTGACGGCGGTGTGGGGCTCGACGTTCTTCCTCATCCGCGACCTCGTGGAGCACGTGCCCCCGGCGGACTTCCTCGCCGTGCGCTTCGGCATCGCCGCGGTCGTGATGGCCCTCCTGTTCCGCCGCCAGGTGATGGCGCTCAGCCGGCGCCAGGTGCGGGTGGGGGTGGTCCTCGGGGTGCTCTACGGGCTCGCGCAGGTGCTCCAGACGATGGGGCTCCAGCACACGGACGCCTCGGTGTCGGGGTTCATCACGGGCACCTACGTCGTCCTCACCCCGGTGCTGGGAGCGCTGCTGCTCCGCCAGCGGATCGGAGCGGTGACGTGGGTGGCCGCGGCGCTGGCGACCGCCGGCCTGGCGCTCCTGTCGCTCCAGGGCCTTTCCGTCGGGGTCGGCGAGGCACTGACCCTCGCCTCGGCCGTCCTGTATGCCGGGCACATCCTCGCGCTGGGCCGCTGGTCCACGCCCGGGGCGGCCGTCGGGCTGGCGACCGTGCAGGCGGGGGTGATCACCGTGGTCACGAGCGTCGCCGCCGTGCCAGACGGGCTGACCCTGCCCGCCGACGGGGGCCAGTGGGCGTCCCTGCTCTACATGGCACTCGTCGCCGGTGCGCTCGCCCTGTGGGCGCAGACCTGGGCCCAGGCCCACCTCACGGCGACCCGGGCCGCGATCGTCATGGCGCTCGAGCCGGTGTTCGCGGCCTTCTTCGCGGTGCTGCTCGGCGGGGAGAGCCTCACCAGGCGGATGCTCGTGGGCGGGGCCCTCGTCGTGGCGGCGATGTACCTCGTCGAGCTCCGCGGCGGTCCGCCCCGGGACCCCGACGTGTCGGCCGCGGAGGAGCCCCCGGTCGAGGCCCTGCACCACGACGTGTGAGGTGCACCCGCGTGGTCAGGCCTTGCGCACGCGGTCTGACCTGTGGAAACGTCCCAGCATGCGGCGTCGTCCCCTCACCTTGGCGGTTCCGGCCCTGGCGGCCGTGCTGGCCCTCGGGATGCCGCAGGCAGTGCCCCGGGCCGACGCTGCGACCGCCGGGATGCTCCCCCTCGTGGGGGACCCGTCGGTGTCCCGCGTCGCGGGCGCCGACCGGTACGCCACCTCGGTGGCCGCCACGAAGGCAGCATTCCCGACCGGGACCACCCCTGCCGTCGTCTACCTCGTGTCGGGTACCTCCCCGTGGGAGTCGCTCAGCGCGACCCCGGCGGCGGTGTACGAGGGGGGTGCCGTCCTGCTCGTGCGGCCCGACGGCATCCCGTCGGTCGTCGTCACCGAGCTCGAGCGCCTCGCCCCCGCCTCGATCGTCGTCGTGGGGTCCACGGCATCCCTCTCGGATGCCGTGCTCAGCGCCGCACGCTCCTACGCGCCCGACGTGCAGCGGGTCGGCGGCTCCAGCCGGTACCAGACCGCAGAGGCGATCGTCCGACACGCCTTCCCCGCCGGCAGCGCCGAGACGGCGTGGGTCGCCACGGGGCGGGTGTGGACCGACGGGCTCGCGGCAGGGGCTGCAGCCGCGTCGCACCGCTCGCCCCTGCTGACCGTCGACGGGAGCGCGAGCACGCTCCCGTCGGCCACGGTCGACCTCATCGCGGACCTCGGCCTGACCTCGGTCACCATCGTGGGCGGCAGCGGCGCGGTGTCGGCCGCAATCGAGGCCCAGCTCGACGGCATCCTCGGGTCCAGCCAGGTGACGAGGGCCACCGGCGCTGACCGGTACGCCGTCGCCGCCCGGGTCAACGCCCTCGCCTACCCCGACCTGGCGGCGGGGAGCGCCTACGTGGCCAACGGTCGCGACTTCGTCAACCCTCTCGCCGGCGCCTTCCTCGCGGGCCTCGAGCAGCGGCCCCTCTACTACACCGTGCCGTTCTGCGTCCCCGCGGCGGTGCGCCCGACCCTGGCCTCCGACGCCGTCACGCGCCTCGTGGTCCTGGGTGGCGAAGGGTCGGTGCGCAGCCTCGTCGAGGACCTCGCCGCGTGCCGGAGCACCACGACGGCGTCGAGCGTCTGGGTCCTCGTGAACAAGAAGAACGCCGTGAGGCCCAAGACGTTCGTCCCCTCGAACCTCGTGGTCCCGTCCGTCACGTACGCCGACAACGAGCTCCTGCGGTCGGACGCCGCATCGGCCGTCGCGACGATGTTCACGGCCGCCCGCTTCGAGGGAGCCGGTCGCATGTCCATCGCGAGCGGCTATCGCTCGTACTCCACGCAGTACTCCGTCTACTGGAACCGCGTCTCCACCAACGGGCAGGCCTATGCCGACGCGTGGATCGCCCGCCCTGGCTACAGCGAGCACCAGACCGGCCTCAGCCTGGACATCGCACCGGTCGGCGATCCGTCCTGCAGCGCGCACACGTGCATCGGTTCCACCCCCCAGGGCTCGTGGTTGCGCACGAACTCCTGGCGGTTCGGTTTCGTGCTCCGCTACGAGAGCGGCTGGACGTCATGGACCGGCTACCACAGCGAGCCGTGGCACTTCCGGTTCGTCGGGGTGCCACTGTCGACCGCCTACCACCGAGGCGGCTGGCACTCCTACGAGCAGTTCATCGACGAGCCCGCGGCACCGACCTACTGAGTATCCGGTCGAGCGTGCCCGGTCGAGCAGTTCCTGGTCGAGCAGTGCCTGGTCGAGCTGTGCGAAGAACGACATGCGCACCACGTCGACGACCTGGTAGGCGACGAGCAGGACCAGCAGGGCGTTGAGCACGAGCCCGGTTCACGCCGGCAGTCCTCCAGCTCGACCGAGGGTCGCAGAGCCGCCGGAGTGACGCAGGGCATGGCGCTGCCTCCGGGGCGCGCGGGACAATGGAAGCCGAGGATGACCGCTCCGGCGGACGCACGTCCGCAGCCGAGTCGCCCATGAGGGTGAGAGGGATGAGTGCCATGACTGGCACGGCAAAGGTCCTCAGGTATACAGCGTTCACGCTCATGATGCTGCTGGGTCTCCTCGGCGGGCTCTTCGTCGCCGGCTATGCGTTCGAGGACCTCAGCACGTGGGCGGCGATCGGCAGCACCGCGGCCTGGCTCCTTCCGACCGTCGCGCTCGGTGTGGTCGCGTTCCGCTACCCGAACGAGTCGGCCCCGTGGTTCGCCGGGCTCACCGGCGTCGTGGCGGTGCTCACGCTGCTCGACTCCGCCGTCCAGGTCGTCGACCGTGATGCCGTCGGGCCGGTGGCGGCGATCGGCGTGTTCGCGCTGGCCGTCTCGCTGGCTGTGCTCGGCCTCCGACGGGCAGCCCTCGCCGGGCTGCTCCTCGTGCTCCTCGGACTGGCCCAGCTCGGCGCCACGGTCGTCGGGTTCTCGGACGAGCTGCGTGGTGGCGGTGGCCCCAGCCTCGGCGACCTGCTGACGACGTCGGGGGGCGTCATCGTCACCCCGGTCGTGCTCGTCGGCCTGCTGTACCTCGTCGCCGGCTCCCTGACCCATGAGTCGCCGCGCTTCCGGCACCTACCGCCGTCGGCCCACCCGGCTCACTGAGCAGTTCTCGCTCGGGTCAGCCGGGCCGGTTCGCCGGGCGGAGGAGTGCCGTGGCGGCATCCACCGCCGTGGTGGTTCCCGCGTCGTCCACGTCGAGGTGCCACACGGCCCGGACCCGACCCGGCCCCACGGCATACGCGCGCACCCCATGCTCCAGCAGCGCCGAGACGAACTCCGGCGCACCCCACCCCACGGCGCCCACGTCGAGCACGACGATGTTGGTCTCCACCGTGGCGGCGTCGACGCTCCCGGGCGCCGCCTCTGCGCAGGCCGCGGCGAAGCGAGCCGCCCGCGCGTGGTCGTCGGCCAGCCGGTCGACGTGGTGGTCGAGGGCGTGGAGACCGGCGGCGGCGAGGATGCCGACCTGCCGCATCCCGGCGCCGTAGCGCTTGCGCCACACCCGTGCCTCGGCCATCCGCTCGGCGGACCCGACGAGCACCGACCCGACCGGTGCGCCGAGTCCCTTGGACAGGCACACGCTGACGGTGTCGAAGTTCTCGCCGTATGCCGTGAGCGCCACGCCGCTCGCGACGTGGGCGTTCCACAGGCGGGCGCCGTCGAGGTGCATCGCGACACCGACGGTCGACGTGGCCGCACGCACCTCGCGGATCGCCTCGATGGGCTGCACGGTGCCGCCGCCGAAGTTGTGGGTGTTCTCGAGGACGACGAGGGCGGTCTCGACCTGGTAGGGACCGACGCCGGTCGTGACCAGGCCCATCGGGGCGGCCGGGTCGAGGAGCCCGCGCTCGCTCGGCCACGAGCGGCTCGTGATGCCGGAGAACGCCGCCGCCGCGCCGAGCTCGGCGCGCAGGACGTGCGCCTGCTGGTCGGCGACGAGCTCCTGGCCGGGGGCGACGTGCAGGCGCACCCCGAGCTGGTTGGCGAGCGACCCGGTCGGCGAGAACAGGCCGGCCTCGTGGCCGAGGAGGCCAGCGACGGTGTCCTCCAGCTCGCGGACCGTGGGGTCCTCCCCGAAGACGTCGTCGCCGACCTCGGCCCGGGCCATCGCCTCGCGCATCGCGGGCGTCGGTCGGGTCAGGGTGTCGGACAGGAGGTCCGCGGCATACCCGGGCATCGTCGGGCGCTCAGTCCTGGTTCAGCATCTCGGCGACGAGGAACGCGAGCTCCAGGCTCTGCTGGTGGTTGAGCCGGGGGTCGCACACCGACTCGTAGCGCAGGGTGAGGTCGGCGTCGAGGATCTTCTCGGAGCCGCCGATGCACTCGGTGACGTCGTTGCCGGTGAGCTCCACGTGGATGCCGCCGGGCACCGTCCCGAGCGCGCGGTGCACCTCGAAGAAGCCCTCGACCTCCTCGACGACGTCGTCGAAGTCACGCGTCTTGTAGCCGGAAGCCGACTCGAAGGTGTTGCCGTGCATGGGGTCGCACACCCACGTGACGGAGGCTCCCGAGGCGGTGACCTTCTCGACGATGGTCGGCAGGGCCTCGCGGATGCGGCCGGCGCCCATCCGGGTGATGAACGTGAGCCGCCCGGGCTCCCGGTCCGGGTCGACCTTGTCGATGATCCGCAGCAGGTCGTCGGTGTCGGCGTTCGCGGAGACCTTGACGCCCACGGGGTTCCGCACCGAGGCGACGAAGTCGATGTGGGCGCCGTCGAGGTCACGGGTCCGCTCCCCGACCCACACGAAGTGGCCCGAGGTGTCGTAGAGGTCGCCGGTGCGCGAGTCGACGCGCGTCATCGGCCGCTCGTAGTCGAGGACGAGCGCCTCGTGGGCCGAGAAGAACTCGGTGGTCCGCATCGCCTCGAAGTCGGCGCCGCACGCCTTCATGAACTTCATCGCCTTGTCGATGTCCTTGGCGAGCCGCTCGTAGCGGGCGTTGGCGGAGTTCGCGACGAAGCCGCGGTTCCAGTCGTGCACGTGGCGGAGGTCGGCGAAACCGCCCGTCGTGAAGGCGCGCACGAGGTTCAGGGTCGCGCTGCTCGCGTGGTAGGCACGGACGAGGCGTTGCGGGTCTGGCGTGCGTGAACCCTCGGTGAAGTCGAAGTCGTTGACCATGTCCCCGCGGTAGGCCGGCAGGGTGACGCCCTCACGGGTCTCCTCGCCGCTGCTGCGCGGCTTTGCGTACTGACCGGCCATCCGGCCGACCTTGACGACGGGCACCGAGGCGCCGTAGGTCAGGACCGCGGCCATCTGCAGGATCGTCTTGACCCGGTCGCGGATGTTGTCGGCCGTCGCGGACGCGAAGGTCTCCGCGCAGTCACCACCCTGGAGCACGAACGCGTCACCCCGGGCCACGGCGGCCATCCGGTCGCGGAGCACGTCGCACTCGCCGGCGAACACGAGCGGGGGGTAGCTCGCCAGCGTCGCCACGGCCTCGTCGAGCGCGGCGCGGTCGGGCCAGACCGGCTGCTGGGCGGCAGGCAGGCCGGCGCCGGCAGCGAGCCGCTGGCGAGGTTCGGGGGAGGTGGTCGTGCTCACGACAGTCAAGGATAGGTGCCCCCCGCACGGGCCCACCCCACGCCCGTATGCCGGTACGCGGCCCACGCCGCCCGGCATCCCCTGCGCCCCTCCCCCGGGCCTCCCCGACCTTGTCTGTCAGATCGCGGCGACACGCCGTCGGCTACGGCGTGTCGCCGCATCCTGACAGACAAGGTCGGGGAGGTCGGGGAGGTCAGGGGCGGGGTGCTGGCGGGGTGTCGTCGTCCTCGAGGCCGTGGGCCAGGGCGAAGCGCACGAGCTCGACGCGGTTGTGTAGGTGGAGCTTGCCGAGGGTGTTCTGGACGTGGTTCTGCACGGTGCGGTGCGACAGGAACAGCTCGGCCGCGATCTCCTTGTAGGACATCCCGGTCGCGACGAGGCGCAGCACCTCGGTCTCGCGCGCGGTCAGCTCGGGGATCGGCCGCCGCTCCCGGGCACTCGCCGGCGCCACCTCGGGCTCGTCGGCCATCCGCCGGAACTCCCCCAGCACGAGCCCCGCCAGCCCCGGGGTGAACACCGCCTCACCGCGCGCCGTGGCCCGTACCGCGTCGACGATCTCCACGGCGGACGCCGACTTCACGAGGTACCCGGTGGCCCCGGCCTTGATCGCCGCCAGGACGTCGTGCTGCTCGCCGCTCGCGGAGAGGATGAGCACCCGGGTCGGCAGGTCGCCGATCGCCCGGCACACCTCGTCGCCGCGCATGCCCGGAAGGTTGAGGTCGAGCACGAGCACGTCAGGACGGGTCGCCCGGGCGCGCCGCACGGTCGACGGGCCGTCGGTCGCCGTCGCCACCACGGCGATGCCCCGCGCCGTGAGGTCGCGCTCGAGCGCGGAGAGCCACAGCGGGTGGTCGTCCGCGACGAGCACCGTCGGGCCGGCGGCGGTCGACGACGAGGCGGATGCCGTGCCGTCACCGCCGTCCGGAACGGTGGCTCCCGGGGTGTCCCCGCCGTCGGCCGATGGGGTCTGGGTCATCGAGGCTCCTCGGTGGTTCGGCGCGGTGTCGTTCCGGACCCAGGCGGCTGGGCGACGGGCGGGCGGGACACGGGGGGGCGAGACACGGGCGAGCGGGTCACGGGGACGCGGGCGCCGCTCGTCCTCGGGACGGTCATGCGGACCACGCACCCTCCTCCGGGGCGCGTCGACCACGACGCCGCACCGCCGAGGTCCTCGATCCTCCCGCGGATCGAGGTGCTCACGCCCATCCGACCGCGGTCGGCGGCACCGAGCACGTCCGCGAGCTCGGCGCCGACCCCGTCGTCGCGGACCGTCACCTCGATGCCGGCGGAGTCCCCCTCGAGCAGCACCCACGCCTTCGCGCCGGGTCCGGCGTGGCGGGTGACGTTGTCGAGGGCAGCGGCCAGGGCCGCGTCGACCTCACGGGCGACGAGGACGTCGACGACGACCGGGTCCGCGGGCACCGACACCGACACGCCCGGTCGCTCGTGGGCGGTGAGCAGCCGGCGCAGGTCCACCTCGCTGCCCTCCGCCGCGCCGAGGTCGGGCGCGTCCGCCGACAGGTCGGGCGCCCCGGTCCCGGAGACGAAGCGACGCAGCGACCGCTCCTGCTCGTCGGCGAGCACGGAGAGCTCGCGCGCGTCACCCCCGATCTCCTCACCACGGCGGTGGATGTAGGCGAGCGCCTGGAGCACGCCGTCGTGCACCACCCGGGCGATCCGCTCGCGCTCGTGGAGCCGCTCCCGCTCGAGGAGCACCTGCTCCTCCTGCTCGAGACCCCGCCGGGCGAGGTCGACGGCCAGACCGATGAGGCCGCCGAGGAGCACGAGCAGCACGATGTTGTGGATCGTCGACTGCGTGGGGCTGCCGACCTCGACGAGGTCGGCGACAGCGATCGCGGCGGCGGCGACCAGCCCACCGCGCGCCCCCGCCACCACCGCTCCCCCGGCCACCGACCCCGCGGCCCAGATCGTGGGGATCGTGAACTGGCCGGCGGCGATGGCCTCGGGCGTCTCGGCGAGGCTCGTCGCCAGGATGCCGACGACGGCGATGCCGACCTCGATGACGACCACGAGCACGGTGCGGCGCCGGTAGACGAGCAGGAGCAGCGACCAGGCGAGCATGACGGCGAGGACGACCACCGCGACCCACGGTCGCACCATCGTCTCGTGTCGCTGCCAGGCCAGCCACGCGGCATACAGCGCGGCGAGCGGGCGGAAGACGTCGAGCCCGCGGTGGAAGGCCTCCACGACGACCGGCTCGCGCCGTCCGGTCCGCGCCGAGCGCGGCCCGAGCACCCCCATCGCGACCCGTCAGCTCGCGCGGCGCTCGGGACCGGCGTCTCGCCCGTCGTCGCGGTCCTCGCCCTCGAGCCCCTCGGCGTCGAGCGCGTCCTCGAGCTCGGAGGCGGCGCGACCCGGCTGGGCGGCCTCAGCGGCCTCCTTGGCGCGGTTCTTCTTGTCGCGCGCGATGCGGTCCTTCATCGCGCTGGCGTACATGTCGACGTACTCCTGACCGGACAGCTCCATGAGGGCGTACATGATCTCGTCGGTCACCGAGCGCAGGACGAACCGGTCGCCCTCCATGCCCTCGTAGCGCGAGAAGTCGAGCGGGGTGCCGACCCGCACGCCGACCCGGATCAGCTTGGGGATCTTCGTCCCGGTCGGCTGGGCCTTGTCGGTGTCGATCATCGCGACGGGGATGACCGGCACGCCCGCCTCGAGCGCCATCCTCGCGACCCCGGTCTTGCCCTTGTAGAGCCGCCCGTCGGGGCTGCGCGTGCCCTCCGGGTAGAGCCCGAGCAGCTCACCCCGCCGCAGCACCTTGAGCCCGGACCGCAGCGCTGCCTCGCTCGCCCGGCCACCGGACCGGTCGACGGGCAGCTGGCCCACACCCTTGAAGAACGCCGCCGTGAGCCGGCCCTTGAGGCCCTCACCCGTGAAGTAGTCGGACTTGGCGAGGAAGGTCATCCGGCGTGGCACGACGAGGGGCAGGAAGATCGAGTCCGAGAACGACAGGTGGTTGCTCGCGAAGATGGCCGCACCGGTCTCCGGGACGTGCTCGGCCCCCTCCACCCAGGGACGGAACAACAGGCGGAGGATCGGCCCGAGGACGACCGTCTTCAGCACCCAGTAGAACAACGGACCACCCTTCGTTTCGCGTCGCCCGAACTCTAGTGCACTGGGTCACACTGCCGGCCCGGGCACCCGCCGTGCGAAGATCGTCCCAGCACCCCAGAGCCCGGAGGAGGTCCCGTGGCCGACCGGCCCGGCGACATGGACGAGCGCGACGTCGACGCACGCTTCGCGTCGATCGTCGCCGCCTGGGACGGCCCGGTGCCGGACGCCTCGGACCCCGTCGACCCCCTGTCGGAGACGGATGCCGTGGCCACCGGCGCCGACACGCGCACCGACCGGGCCGGCGACGCCGTGGGCACCCAGGACACCCAAGACGCCACGGAGGGCACTGCCGAGCCGGATGCCGTGCAGCCGCCCAAGCCTGGCCTGCCCGGCTCGCCGTGGGTCACCCCCATGCCCCTGGACGTCGTCGTGCCGCCCTCGGTGTGGCGGGCCGCGGAGTCGCAGGACCCGACAACCGAGGCGGAGGCCGCCGCGGCCGAGGCGGCACTCGACGACGAGCACTTCGAGCCCCCGGAGGTGGTGCTGCCGCCGCAGGAGGACCTCCACTTCTGGGGGGCCGTCATCGGCCTCGTGGGCGGACCCCTCATGCTGCTCTACGTCGTCTTCGTGAGGCCCTTCCACAGCACGCGCTGGTTCGTCGCGTCGATCCTCGTGTTCCTCATCGGCTTCGGGTTGCTCGTCCTGCGCCAGCCACGTCACCGCGACCCCGACAGCGGCGACGACGGCGCCCGCGTCTGACCGTCGACCGGCCGGAGCGCAGCAGGACGGTCAGCCGCTCGGGGCCGCGTCGACCTCGAGGTCGACCCACGTGGGCCGGTGGTCGCTCGCCCGGGCCCACACGGCATCCGGCACGAGGACCTCTCGGTGTGGGAGCACGCGCAGCCCCGGGGAGGCGAAGACGACATCGAGCCGACGCCTCGGCGCGCTCGCCGGGAACGTGGGCCGTGCCGGTGAGACGAGCCGCATCCGGTCGGGCACGTCGAGCAGCTGCCAGGCCCGCCCGGTGTCGTCCTCGTTGAGGTCGCCCGCGAGCACGAGCGGCCCGCGGTCGGCCAGGTCCTCGAGGATCCGCTCGACGTGGCTGACCCGCTCGTCGGGGCGCAGGCTCAGGTGCACGGACACGGCCGTCAGCTCGCGTCCCCCGGGCACGAACAGGCGGGCGACGGCATACCCGCGGGTGCGGTCCGGCCAGCGCACGGGCAGGCGGCTGTGGTGGCAGGCGAGCACCTGCACGCGGGCGGACGTGAGGATCGTCGTCCCCCCGCTGCCTCGGTGGTGCCCGGCCCAGTGCAGGCCGCACGCCGCGGCGAACCGCGCCACCCGCCATCCCCCGAACAGGCGCCGCGGAACCTCCTGGAGACACAGCACGTCGGGGTCGAGCGCCCGCACGAGGCGCGCCGCGAGCCGGTGGTCGTCGAGGAAGTCACGCGTGTTGTAGGACGCGGCGCGGACGACCGGCACGGCGGGGTCAGGAGCCGACGGCGTCGGTGCGGGCGAGGTCCGCCGCGCCGACCAGGCCGGCCTCGTTGCCGAGCTCCGCCACGACGATGTCCGCCTCCGGACGGTAGCCGCGACCGGTCAGCTGGCGCCGGAAGGCCTCGCGCGCAGGGTCGAGGAGAAGGTCGCCCGCGGCGCTGACCCCGCCACCGATGACGAAGGTCCCCGGGTCGAGCGCGGCGGCCAGGTCGGCCATGCCGAGCCCCAGCCACCGGCCCACCTCGCGGAGCAGCTCGTGAGCGAGCGGGTCGCCGTCGCGCGCCGCCTCGGTGACGAGCGGGCCGGTGAGGTTCTCGGGGTGCCCGCCGATGCGGTCGAAGAGGTCGGAGACCACGGGGCTGCCCGTCGACATGAGAACGCGGGCCTCGCGCACCAGCGCGTTGCCCGACGCGTACTGCTCCCAGCACCCGCGGTTGCCGCACTCGCACCGGATGCCGTCGGGCACGACCTGCATGTGGCCGAACTCGCCCGCGATCCCGAACCGGCCCCGGATCACCCGCCCGTCGAGGACGATGCCGCCTCCGATGCCGGTGCCGAGGTTGACCATGACGAGGTGGCTCTCGCCACGCCCGGCACCGAAGCGGTACTCGGCCCACACGGCGGCGTTGGCGTCGTTGTCGACGAAGGTGGGGAGCGGGATGCGCTGGGCCAGGGCCTCACGGAGCGGCTCGTTGCGCCACGAGAGGTGCGGGGCGAACACGACGGTGGCCCGGTCAGCGGCGACGAACCCCGCGGCGCCGATCCCGACGGCCACGATGCCCTCGGTGTGGTCGTCGAGGAGCTCGTCGACGACCGACACGATGGTGTCCTCCACGACTCGAGGGCTCGTCGAGCGGTGCGGGGTGTCGCGGCGGGCCCGCCGCAGGACGTTGCCCTCGACGTCGACCACGCCGCCGGCCACCTTGGTGCCACCGATGTCGATGCCGATGGCGAGCGAGCCGTCAGCCACGGGGTGCCTCCTGCGCGTCGTCGTCACTCACGGGGATCGGCTGGGCCGCCGAGGGCTCCGGCCGTGCCGGGCGGCTCGCCGCGCCCTCCCCACCGTCACCGGACGTGCGCGTGCTCGCGAGGTCGGCGAGGACCGTCGCCGCCACGGAGGCGAGGTCGGCGAGGCGCGCGAGGGTCTCCGGGCTCAACGAGCGGATGACGGCTGCCGAGCGGCACAGCGGGCAGTAGGCGCAGAACGGGTCGACGCAGACGGCACCGCCCGCCGGCTCGCCGGGGTCGTGCTCCTCGGCCCGCTCTCCTCCCGCAGCGTGCGCACCTGACGCCGGGCGATGCCTCCCGCCGCCCGCCCCGCGGGGTTCATCAGTCCCCGCGGATGCCGGACGCGCTCCAGCGCCCGCTCCGGCGCCGGCACGGGCCTCTGCTCCCCCGCTCGTGCCGCCGTGCCCGGGATCCTCCGCCACAGACCGGCGCAGGCTCTCGAGGAGCCGGCTCGCCTCGTCGGCGACGGACCCCACCTGCTCGTCCCAGCGATCAGCGCCCACTGGCCCACAGCTCCTCGTTGCGCTCGAAGCGCACGCGCAGCTCTCCGCTTCCCACGGACGCATTCTGGACGATGCACCGCCGGAGCACTGAGGGAAGGGTGACGACCCGTCGCTGGCCGCCGACCTCGATGACGAGGTCGTCGTCGCGGCGAGCCATGACGACCTGGCCCGCGGACACGAGCGGAAGCGGGAGGGTCAGCACGAAGTCGGGACCGTCCGCCTCCACGCGCATGCGGGGGACGTCGACGTCGTCCATGACCTCCCGCACCGACGCGCCGTCGGCCGTCGTCGCAGCCGCCAGGTCGGCGAGCGCATCGGCACCGATCGGCTCGCCCGCGAGGTAGGGCGCGCAGAGCAGGGGGATGCCGCGGAACGACTCGTGCACCTGCTCCATCCCTGCGGCCTGCGCTGTCGTCCACGCTGTGCGCCAGGGATCCTCGCCGCCCGGTGGTGCGGGCGGGAGGAGGCGGTTCACGACGACGGCGTCCACGGCATACCCGTGCAGCGAGAGCGAGGTGAGCACCCGACGGCTCTCGGCGATGACGACCCGCTCGGGCGTCAGGACGATGCGGACCCCCGCCCGCGGGGAGGTGAGCAGGGTCCGCACGCCGACCATGAGGTCGCGCCACGCGCGCAGGACCAGGAGGACCTCAGGGCCCGGTGCGGGAACGCCGGTCGCCGCGCTCGCGGCCGGGCGCAGCACCGTGAGGAGCCGGCGCTGGGCGGGGAGCAGCCGGTCGAGGTGCCAGCCGAGCACCTCCGGCAGGGCGAGCAGCCGCAGCGTCTCGGCCGTCGGGGCGCAGTCGACGACGACGAGGTCCCAGTCACCGCTGTGGGCCTGGTGCGCGAGTGCCGCGAGCGCGGTGACCTCCTCGGCGCCGGGCAGCGAGGTCAGCTCGTCGCCGACGACGGGGTCGACCCCCATGGCGTCGAGGACCCCGAGGAGGTAGTCGCGCACGACCTGCCAGTCGGCCTCGACCGCGGTGTGCGCGCCGACCGCGAGGGCGTGCAGGCCCGGCTCGACCTCGTGGCTGTCGCGCCACGTCGGGGCGGTCGGCAGGTCGACGTCGAGGGCGTCGCCGAGGCTGTGGGCGGCGTCGGTCGACATGACGAGCGTCCGCAGACCCGAGCGTGCCGCGCGGACCGCCGTGGCGGCCGCCGTCGTGGTCTTGCCGACGCCGCCCTTGCCGGTGACGAGGACGACGCGAGACATGTCGGCGTTCAGCCCTCGCCCTCGACGCGCTTCTTGAGCTCGGTCAGGGCGAGGTTGATGATGTGCTTCTCCGCCTTGCGCTTGAGCATCCCGATCATCGGCATCGTCAGGTCGACCTCGAGGTCGTAGGTCACCGCGGTGAGGGAGCCGGCGCGCACGAGGGAGTAGGTGCCCGTCATCGCCTTGAGGAGCGTGGCCCGCACGAGGTGCCACGAGACCGAGCCGGTGCCGTCCTCGGCGATGTCCCAGTCGTACTCGAGGACGTAGTTGTCGCGGATGACCCCGGCGTTGAGGTGGAACTCGACCTGGTCGGCCCACCCGTCGCCGTCCTCGCTCAGCACGGTGCACGAGGTGACCTCGCCCGCCCAGTCGGGATATCGCTCGAAGTCGGCGATCACGTCGATGACCGCACCGGGTTCGGCGGCGATCTCGACGGTGGACTGTGTGCGGTGAGCCATGGCACGGAGGGTACCGCTCGTCCGTGGAACTAAGGTTGGGGTGTACCCCACCCCACCAGCCCCAAGGAGCCGGACCGTGAACGAGACGTCCACGCCGCTCGTCCTCCCCGCCACGACCGAGGGGAGCCTCGGTGACCTCCCGGTGCGGCTGGCGACCGCGGACCCGCACCGGGTGACGTTCTCCGTGCGCTCGGGCACGGGGTGGGCCGACCTCACGGCCGCCACGTTCGCGGCTGACGTCGCCGCCCTCGCCAAGGGGCTCGCCGCCGCCGGCATCGGAGTGGGCGACGCCGTGGCCATCATGAGCCGCACCCGCTACGAGTGGACCGTCGCCGACTTCGCGCTGTGGGCGGCGGGGGCCGTGCCGGTGCCGATCTACGAGACCTCCTCCCCCGACCAGGTGCAGTGGATCCTCGGGGACTCCGGCGCTGTGGGCGTCATCTGCGAGTCCGCGGCGCACCTCGCCGCCGTCGAGCAGGTGCGCGGCAGCCTCGCGGGCCTGCGCCACGTCTGGGTCATCGACGACGGCGACCTCGACACCCTGAGGAGCGAGGGGAGCCACGTCGAGGACTCCGAGCTCGAGGCCCGTCGCTCGTCGCTGGACCGCGACAGCCTCGCGACGGTCATCTACACCTCGGGCACGACCGGCCGCCCCAAGGGCGTCGAGCTCACGCACGGCAACTTCCTCACCCTCGCCGAGAACGCCGCCGAGCTGCTGGCCGAGGTCGTCAGGGCGCCTCACGCCTCCACGCTCCTGTTCCTCCCGCTGGCCCATGTCTTCGCCCGCTTCATCGAGGTGCTCGCGGTCACCGCCGGGGTGCGGATGGGCCACTCCTCAGACCTCAAGGCGCTCCTGGACGACTTCGCGGCGTTCCAGCCGACGTTCATCCTCGCCGTACCGCGTGTCTTCGAGAAGGTCTACAACTCGGCCGAGGCCAAGGCCGAGGCCGGAGGCAAGGGCCGCATCTTCGCGGGGGCCGCGGCCGCCGCGGTCGCCTGGTCCGAGGCGAAGGATGCCGGCAGCGTGCCGCTCGGCCTGCGGGTGCGCCACGCGATCTTCGACCGGCTCGTCTACGCCAAGCTGCGCGAGGCGATGGGCGGCAAGGTCCAGTACGCCGTCTCGGGCGGCGCACCCCTGGGCACCCGCCTCGGCCACTTCTACCGCGGCATCGGCACGACGATCCTCGAGGGCTACGGCCTCACCGAGACGACCGCGCCGGCCACCGTCAACCGGCCCGGCCGGATGCGCATCGGCACCGTCGGGCTGCCCCTGGCCGGCGTCGACATCCGCGTCGCCGACGACGGCGAGATCCTCCTGCGCGGCGTCAACCTCTTCCGCGGCTACCGCGGCAACGCCACGGCGACGGCCGAGGCCATCCGCGAGGGGTGGTTCCACACCGGGGACATCGGCGAGCTCGACGACGAGGGGTTCCTCCGCATCACCGGGCGCAAGAAGGAGATCCTCGTGACCGCGGGCGGCAAGAACGTCGCTCCCGCAGTCCTCGAGGACCGCCTCCGCGCGCACCCCCTCGTGAGCCAGTGCATCGTCGTCGGCGACGGCAAGCCCTACATCAGCGCGCTCGTCACCCTCGACGAGGAGATGTACCCCGGCTGGGCCGCGAACCACGGTCTCCACGACCTCCCGTTCAGCCGTGCCCGCACCGACGAGCGCGTCCACGCGGCGATCCAGGGTGCCGTCGACGAGGCCAACACGGCCGTGTCCAAGGCGGAGTCGATCCGCAAGTTCGCGATCCTCGACGGTGACTTCACCGAGGAGTCCGGCCACCTCACCCCGTCCCTGAAGCTCAAGCGCAACGTCGTGATGCGCGACTTCGAGGACGAGGTCGACGCCCTCTACGGTGGCTGACCCCTCCCCCGGCCGACCCGTCGGGCCGGTGCTGTCGGAGGGTCCGGGGGGCTCGGGGGGGCCGGTGCCGTCGGCGCTACCCGGGGCGCCTGGGCGACGGGCCCGATCGAGCCGGTGGGCCCGCTCGACCCCGTCGGTCCGGTCGGTCCTCCCGGCCGTCGTGCTCGGCACCGCGTGGCTGGCATGGTTCGGGGTCCTCCAGTGGAGCGTCGTCCGCTTCGAGGTCCCGATCGTCCTCACCCTCACCCTGTGCGCCGCCCTCCTCGCGTGGTGGCTCGCGCGACGGCTCGTGATCGACGTGCCCCGGTGGCTGGCGCCGGCCGTCCTCGTCGGCTCGGTCGTCATCACCCTGACCGTGCCCCTCTTCAGCTACGTCAAGGGGGGCTGGCTCACTGCGGCCCTCGCGGTGCTCGCCACGGGTGGCCTGGGGTGCGCCGCCCTGCTCACGCGGCCGGGGCGCGGCGCCGCTGCCGCGGCATACGGGCTGGCCGTCCTGACGCACACGGCGCTGGCCGTCGTCGCGATCGTCGGTGACAGGGCGCCGAGGATCGACGTGTGGGTCGTCCTCCAGCAGGGCGCCGACGCGCTGGCCCGCGGTGACAACGTCTACACGCAGCAGTGGAGCGGCTCCCCCGGGGTCCAGGACTTCTTCCCCTACCTCCCCTGGATGGGGGTGCTCACCGCCCCGGGCCGCTGGGTCGCGGGCGACGTGCGCTGGGCCGTGCTCGTCTGGTCGCTGGTGCTGTATGCCGGGCTGTGGGCCCTCGCTCGCGGCCGGGTCGAGCGCGCGGCCGCCGTGACCGCCGTGCTCGTCCTGGCCCCGGGCACCCTGACGCAGGTCGACCAGGCGTGGACCGAGCCGGTGCTCGCCGCCGCGCTCGTCTGGTGGGCGGTCCTCGTCCGGCGGGGCCACGCCTGGTGGGCGGTCCTCCCCCTCGCGCTCGCCTGTGCCAGCAAGCAGCACCTGGCGTTGGTCGCGCCCGTGCTGCTCGTGTGGCGGCCGTTCGGCGTGCGCCGGACCCTCGCGACCGGGGGCCTGACCGCGCTGCTCGTGCTCCCCTGGGTCGTCGCCGACGCGGGCGCCTTCCTCGACGACACCGTGACGACGCTGCTGACCTTCCACCCGATCAGGTTCGCCAACACGTGGTACCTCTACGCGCTCAACGAGCACGGGGTCACGCTGCCGTTCGCCGTCACGGGGGCGGCCATGGCGGCCGTCGTCGCCGTCTCGACGTACGCCGTGTGGCGCCGGCAGCCGCGCGTCGACGAGGTGCTCCGATGGCTGGCGCTCGTCCTGGCCGTGGCCAACCTCGTCAACAAGCAGGCGTTCTACAACCAGTTCTGGCTCGTGGGCGCCCTCGTCGCCGCCTCGCTCGCGCTGCCGCAGCACGAGGACGCCGGGCACGGGTCGGACGCGGTGGCCCTCGACTCGCGACCTGCGTCGGAACCAGCCTGAGGCGTCTCGAAAACCCTTCGACACGACCGGGTTCCCCCGTCAGGGTGGGACCCATGACGAGCAGTGACCTCTGGGACGAGGAGACCGCCCGACGCTACGACGAGCTGAGCGCCGACCGGTTCGCCCCGGCCGTGCTCGACCCCACCGTCGAGTTCCTCGCAGCGCTGGCGGGTGTCGGCCGTGCCCTCGAGCTCGCCGTGGGCACCGGTCGGGTCGCGGTGGCACTCGCGGCTCGCGGGGTCCCCGTGGCAGGCATCGAGCTCTCGCAGCCGATGGTCGACCGGCTGCGGGCCAAGGTCGACGCCGCGACGATCCCCGTGGTCGTGGGTGACATGGCCACGGCCACGATGCCCGGCGAGTTCTCGCTCGTCTACCTCCTCTTCAACACCCTCGGCAACCTGCGGACCCAGGAGGAGCAGGTCGCCTGCTTCCGGAACGCCGCCCGGCACCTCACCCCGGGTGGCCGGTTCGTCGTCGAGGTCGGCGTGCCCCCACTCCGGCGCCTTCCGCCGGGGCAGGGTGCCGTGCCCTTCGACGTGAGCGAGGAGCACGTCGGCTTCGACACCCTCGACGTCGTGACGCAGCAGGGCACGTCGCACCACTACTACCTGCCGGCCGGCGAGCCGCCCCGGCACGGGGTCCACCACTTCCGCTACGTCTGGCCGGCGGAGTGCGACCTCATGGCCAGGCTCGCCGGCATGACGCTGGAGTCGCGGGTCGCCGACTGGCACGGCAGCCCGTTCACGGCCGACAGCGAGGGCCACGTCTCGGTCTGGCGCAAGGACTGACCTGGCGGCTGCGCGCGAGTGAGAACCGGCACCCGGGAGCCGATTCCCGCCCGCACTCAGGCCACCGCGCCCTCGACCCGACGTCGGCTCGTCAGCCGGCGAGCTCCCGAAGGCGCTGCTGCCACGCCCGGGTGAGCGCTGCCCGGCTCGTGCCGAGCACGGTCTCCAGGGCGGCGTCGGTCGCGGCCTCCGCATCGGCGTCGGACCCGGTCGACGCACCGGCGGCGATGAGCCGGCGCACGGCATCCTCGCCGTGATCGTCGACGAGGAGCTCGACCGCCTGCCACGCCTCGAGGTAGGGGACCTCGATGTCCCCACCCGCCGGTTGCAGCGCGGCGAGCCCCGGCAGCCGGGTGGGGAGCTGGCCGGCCCGGACCCGGGTGAGCATTGGC
>DASSYJ010000077.1:0-38483 GCA_035703305.1 Ornithinibacter sp.
GCACGGCGGCCACGGGCACGAGCAGCAGGCCCCCGGCGACGAGCTGCCACGACGTCGTGACGAGCACGTCGTCGGGGGGTGACCAGCGCTTGACGAGGACGAAGCCCAGCGCGGAGGCGACAACTGCTCCGACAGCGGCGGCCACCCCCACCGGGTCGACCGAACCGGAGCTGTCGTTCTGCGCGACGAGCGCGATGACGCCGCCCACGCCAACGACCCCGGAGACCAGGGTGATGCGCGGCTGACGCTCGCCGAGCACAAGGAACGCCATACCCATGACGACGAGCGGCGAGAGCGCCGTGAGCGTGGACGCCAGGCCGCTCGGCAGACGGAACGCCGCCACGTAGAGCAGGCCGAAGAACAGCCCGTGGTTGAGCGCCCCGAGGAGCCCTGCGCGGCCCCACCACCGGCCCTTCGGGAGCCGCCGCACCCACAGCAGGAGCAGCAGACCGGCCGGGAGGACCCTGGCCGCCGCGGCGAAGAACGGACGGTCCGGTGGGAGCCACAGCTGCGTCACGGCATACGTCGAGCCCCAGATCACGGGCGGGACGGCCGTGAGGGCGATGTCGACACCCGGTGCTTTACCTTCCATGGAAGAGACATTACCTTCCACGGAAGATAATGTCGAGCCATGGCCAGAGACCACGTCGCGACCGTCGTCGAGCAGTGGGCCATCGAGCGCCCGGACCTCGACGCCTCCCCCATCCTCGTCATCGGCCGGATCCACCGGATCGGCGCGGCCCTGACGCCCGAGCTCGTCGACGTCTACGCAAGGCATGGCCTGGGCGAGGGCGACTTCGACGTGCTGGCGACCCTGCGGCGACAGGGAGCGCCGTTCGCGCTGACCCCCGGCGAGCTCGGCGAGCGAACGATGGTCACGTCGGGCGCGGTCTCGAAGCGCGTCGACCGGCTCGAGGCGCGCGGGCTCGTGCAGCGCCGTCCGAGCCCCTCCGACGGCCGCTCGCGACGCGTCGTCCTCACCCTCCGCGGGCGCCGCGTCATCGACGCGGCGATGGAGGAGCACCTGGCCAACGAGGCACGCCTGTTGGCCGGGCTGGAGCCCCATGAACGGGCCGCGCTGGGTGACCTCCTGGGCCGGCTCGCGGTCTCGCTGGGGGTCTGACGGACCGCCCGCTGACCGCTGGCGGGACTGCTCGGCGACGCGGGCGAGCGGCCCACGACGGATGCCGCAACCGCCCAAGTGGGGCCCCCGGCATACCGATAGAGTCCGAGACATGGCCATCAGCAAAGTCCTCATCGCCAACCGGGGTGAGATCGCCGTCCGCATCGCCCGCGCGTGCACCGACCACGGGATCGGGTCCGTCGCCGTCTACGCCGAGCCCGACCGCGACGCGCTGCACGTGAAGGTGGCCGACGAGGCCTACGCCCTGGGTGGCACGACCCCCGGCGACTCCTACCTCCTGCAGGACAAGCTCATCGAGGTCGCGCACCAGGCCGGCGCCGACGCCATCCACCCCGGCTACGGCTTCCTCGCCGAGAACGGCGGGTTCGCCCAGAAGGTCATCGACGCGGGGCTCGTGTGGATCGGCCCGGGCCCGGAGGCCATCGACTCCCTCGGCGACAAGGTCAAGGCCCGCCACATCGCGCTCGCCGCGAACGCACCGCTCGTCCCCGGCACCCCAGACCCGGTGAGCGGCCACGAGGAGGTCGTCGCGTTCGCCGAGGAGCACGGGCTCCCGGTGGCCATCAAGGCGGCCTACGGCGGTGGCGGACGCGGCCTCAAGGTCGCGCGCACCCTCGAGGAGATCCCCGAGCTCTACGAGTCCGCCGTGCGCGAGGCGGTCACGGCCTTCGGCCGTGGCGAGTGCTTCGTCGAGCGGTTCCTCGACCACCCGCGACACGTCGAGACCCAGTGCCTCGCCGACCAGCACGGCAACGTCGTCGTCGTCTCGACGCGTGACTGCTCGCTCCAGCGCCGCAACCAGAAGCTCGTCGAGGAGGCGCCCGCGCCCTTCGTCACCGACGAGCAGCACACCGAGCTGCTCCGGGCGTCGAAGGAGATCCTGCGGGCGGCCGGGTACGTCGGCGCCGGCACCTGTGAGTTCCTCGTCGGGCCGCAGGGCGACATCTCGTTCCTCGAGGTCAACACCCGCCTCCAGGTCGAGCACCCGGTCTCCGAGGAGGTCACCGGCATCGACCTCGTCCGCGAGCAGTTCCGCATCGCCGACGGCGAGTCCCTCGACTACCCCGACCCCGAGCCGCACGCCCACTCGATCGAGTTCCGGATCAACGGCGAGGATGCCGGGCGGGGCTTCCTGCCCGCCCCGGGCACCGTCACGACGATGGTCGTGCCGCAGGGTCCCGGTGTGCGCTGGGACGCGGGCATCGTCGAGGGCGACACCATCGCCGGCGCCTTCGACTCGATGATCGCCAAGCTCATCGTGACCGGGCGCACCCGCCAGCACGCGCTCGAGCGGGCCCGGCGCGCCCTCGACGAGCTCGTCATCGAGGGCATGCCGACGGTGACCCCGTTCCACCGCGCGGTCGTCTCCAACCCGGCCTTCGCCCCGGTGGACCCCGACGAGAAGTTCTCGATCCACACGCGGTGGATCGAGACGGAGTTCGACAACACCATCGCCCCGTATGCCGGTGGCTCGGCCGACGCTCCCGAGGCCGACGAGCGCCACACCGTCGTCGTCGAGGTGGGCGGCAAGCGTCTCGAGGTCTCGCTCCCCGGCGGCCTCTCGCTCGGCGGCGGTGGCAACGGCGGGGCCGCCCGCAAGAAGGCGCCCCGTCGCTCCGGCGGGAGCAAGGCCGGCTCGGCGGCGTCGGGTGACTCCCTGACGGCCCCCATGCAGGGCACCATCGTCAAGATCGCCGTCGACGACGGCACCGCTGTCGCCGAGGGGGACCTCGTCGTCGTCCTCGAGGCGATGAAGATGGAGCAGCCCATCAACGCGCACAAGGCCGGCACGGTGACCGGGCTCGCGGCCGAGGTCGGGGCGACGGTGGCCAACGGGTTCGTCCTCTGCGAGATCAAGGACACCTGAGGCCCTCACCGAGCCCGAGACAGCACACGCGCCGTGCGACGTGGTGCTCCCGCCAACAGGCAGTGACTTACAGCGGGCGCCTTCCGCGGGCTCCTGACACGGACAGGGCGTGCGGCCACAGCTGACTGCCTGTTGGCGGAGGCACCGACCCCGTCGATGACGGAGGCGTCTCGCGGCCAGCCCGGCTGAGGGTCGCCGTCCGCACACCGAACCGGGTCGGTGCCCCCAGCCGGTGTGGTGACGGGCCTGGTGCCGGACCGTCGGGTCAGAGGGTGTCAGGTCGCGGCGTGTCGGGGCCGGGGACGTCCGGGCTGGGATCGGGCGTTCCAGGACCGGGGGTCGGCGCGTCGGGGATGCCTCCGGGGACGCTTCCAGGGGCGTCGGGGTCCGGTGTGGTGGGCGCGTGGTCCGGTGGGTGCCCGGGTTGTCCGGGCTGTCCCGGGTGTCCGGGAGGAGGCTGCTGGGTCATATGCCGGCGCCGAGGTCGGGCCGACCGTTGGCGGAGGCGCCGGACGACGGAGGGGTCGTCGACGACAGCGGGGATGCCGTGCCACCGGATGCCGTGTCGCTGGATGCCGTGCCGCCGGATGCCGTCCCAGCCGCGCCCGTGCTGCGGGATGTCGTCCCAGCCGCGCCCGTGCCGCCGCCGGCACCTGAGGCCGTGCTCGGCAGGCCGAGGCCCTTGCGCAGGGCACTGCTGCCCTTGCGGACCTTGGAGTCGTACTTGCCCTGGGTGCGGTGGCTCACCGCGGCCTCGACGCTGTCGAGCGTCTGCGCGACCTTCTCGGGGTTCTCCCGGGCGTAGTCGCGGGCCCTCATCGCCATGGCGCCGGCCATCGCGATCAGGGCCTTGGAACGGATCTTGGCCATGATGTCGTCCTTCGCGGTCGGGGCTCTGCTGCCAACGTAACCCGCGAGAGGTGCGACGGGGTTCCCCAGGAGCACGGCGAAACCGCCGCTGCCAGCGTCGACCGCGGAGCGCGTCGGAGGGACCCGCCAGGTCGGTCCGTGACGTGCAGGAGTCGGGCGGCCCGACCGCGCGAGGCCTTCAGCTCCGCCAGGCCCGGGGCGGCGTCACTGGTGAGGCCGTTCCCCCGGGGTCAGGGGCTCAGGGTCGCTGTCGGAGCGGCGCGGCTGTGGGTCGTCGGTCGTACCGGGCAGGGGGTTGGGTGCCACCGGGTCGTTCGGCCCGTGCGAGGGGGACGGCTCCGTGGTGTCCGGGTCGGGGTCGCCGAGCGCGGCGCCAGCGGCAGTCCCCTCCCCCG
This sequence comes from Ornithinibacter sp., assembly GCA_035703305.1. GTDB lineage: Bacteria > Actinomycetota > Actinomycetes > Actinomycetales > Dermatophilaceae > Fodinibacter. Next base: position 4,277 of record DASSYJ010000077.1, read on the forward strand.
TCGACCGACGGCTCCGCAACCCCAGCCCCTGGCGGAGCGCCGCGCTCCCCTTGTCGATGTACGGGACGTGCTTCGGCGCGGCCTTGCCACGGACCAGCTCCTCGACCCTGTCGAGCGTCTCCGCAGCCTCGTCCGGGTGCTCCCGGGCGTAGTCCCTGGCCTTGCTCACCGCGGTCGCGACGACGGCGACGACGACTGCGGCTCGAATCTTCTTCACGATGACTCCTCAGGGGTTGGCGGGTGCGACCAGTGCGATCAGTCGGTGGCGTGCAGGCGCCGGGCGGCCTCGGCGATCGAGCCGGACAGCGACGGGTAGACCGTGAACGTCGACGCGACCTGGTCGACGTTGAGCCGGTGCTGGACGGCCAGCGTCACGGGGAAGATGAGCTCCGAGGCCCGAGGTGCGACGACCACCCCGCCGATGACCGCACCCGAGCCCTTCTGCGCGAACAGCTTGACGAAGCCGTCGGTGATCCCGAGCATCTTGGCCCGGGCGTTGCGGCCGAGGGCGAGGGTCAGCACGTCCGCGTCGACGCGTTCCTCGTCGACGTCCTTCTGCGAGACCCCCACCGTGGCGATCTCGGGGTCCGTGAAGATGTTGGCCGAGACGACGCCGAGGTTCAGCGGGGCCACCGCGTCGCCGAGGGCGTGCGACATCGCGATGCGCCCCTGCATCGCGGCCACCGACGCCAGGGGCAGCACCCCGGTGCAGTCGCCCGCGGCATACACCCCGCGCACCGACGTGCGGGAGACCTTGTCGACCGAGACGTGCCCCGAGGCACTCAGCTCGACACCGACCTCCAAGAGCCCGATCCCGCGGGTCAGCGGCACGGATCCGACGGCGAGCAGGGCATGGCTGCCCAGGACCTCGCGACCGTCCTCCAGCCGGACGAGGACACCGTCGGCGGTGCGCTCGACGGCGGCCATCCGCGACCGTCCCAGCACCTCCATGCCGCGCTTGGTGAACACGTCCTCGATGACCTGCGCCGCGTCCGGGTCCTCGCCGGGGAGCACCCGGTCGCGCGAGGAGACGAGGACGACGTCGGAGCCCAGCCCGAGGTAGGCCTGGGCCAGCTCGGCGCCCGTCACCCCGGAGCCGACGACGACGAGGCGCTCGGGCAGGGTGGCGAGGTCGTAGACCTGCTGCCACGTGAGGATCCGGTCGCCGTCGGGCCGCGCCTTGTCCATGACCCGGGGCGCGGCCCCCGTCGCGACGAGCACGACGTCGGTGTCGAGCTGCTCGACGCCGCCGGCCACCTCCGCCCGCACCGTGGTCGGCGACGTCAGCACCGCGGTGCCGGCGAGCACCCGGACCCCGACCTCGGCGAGGCGGGTCGAGATGTCGGCGCTCTGGGCGGCCGCCAGCGACATCACCCGCCGGTTGACCTCGCCGATGTCGGCCACGGCATCCGACACCTCGTCGCCCTCGGCGTCCTCGAGGTGCACGCCGAGCTCGGCGGCGGTCTCGAACTCGCTCATGTAGTCGGCGGTCGAGATGAGGGTCTTGCTCGGGACGCAGTCGGTGAGGACGGCGGCCCCTCCCAGCCCGTCGCGCTCGACGACGGTGACCTCGGCGCCGAGGTGCGCCGCCACGAGAGCCGCCTCGTAGCCCCCCGGCCCCCCACCGAGGATGACGACCCTGCTCGACCGCGCGCTCACGGCATCCATCCAACCACTGACGGCAGCGCTCGCCGCGAGGGCCTCGCTGCACGTCAGCGACCTGCTGAGCCACCGACGTGGTCACGTTTGCGTTGCGTGACGCTCCGCACCGGCCGGTTCTGTGGCCCGCGAGCACCGTGGTCCCTAGAGTGCACGAAGGGCGAGGACCACGGGCCGACGGGGCTCGCGAAGCGCCCCGTGACCGGAGGTCTGCAGATGACACACCCCCTCACCCGACGTGCATCCGTGATCGCCGTGGCCGCGCTCGCGGCCGCGACGTTCGCCGCGTGCTCACCACCGACCGAGGAGAAGCCCGCGGCATCGGGAACCGCCACCGCCGGTGACGCCCGCACGGCGACGTCCGCCGAGGCGTTCGGCGGGATGGACGCGCTCGTCGCCGCCGCAAAGAAGGAGGGCGCGCTCAACGTCATCGCACTGCCCCCGGACTGGGCCAACTACGGCGAGGTCATCAAGGCGTTCCAGGCGAAGTACCCCGAGGTCAAGGTCACCAGCGACCAGCCGGACATCAGCAGCGCCGACGAGATCGCGACCGCGAAGCGGCTCAAGGGCCAGAGCGGCGCCCCCGACGTCTTCGACCTCGGCGCCGCGGTCGCGCTCGCCAACACCGACATGTTCGCGCCCTACAAGGTCGCGACGTGGGACGACATCGCGCCCGACCTCAAGGACCCCGACGGCAAGTGGGTCAACGACTACGGCGGCTACATGAGCATCGGGTACGACTCGGCGAAGGTCCCCGCCCCGACCAGCGTCAACGACCTGCTCAAGGCCGACTACAAGGACAAGGTGGCCCTCAACGGCGACCCGACCCAGGCCGGCGCGGCCTTCGCCGGGGTGCAGATGGCCTCCATCGCCAACGGCGGTACGGCCGGAGACCTGGCCAAGGGCGTCGACTTCTTCGCCAAGCTCAACGACGCCGGCAACTTCCTGCCCGTCGACCCCACTCCGGCGACGGTCGAGTCCGGTGAGACCCCGGTCGTCATCGACTGGGACTACCTCAACGCTGCGCTGTCAGCGAAGCTGCCGACCTGGAAGGTGGTGGTCCCCAAGGAGGCCGTCGTCGCCGGGTTCTACTACCAGGCGATCAACGCCGACGGCCCGCACCCGGCTGCCGCCCGGCTGTGGCAGGAGTTCCTCTTCTCCGACGAGGGCCAGAACCTCTGGCTCAAGGGCGGTGCCCGCCCGGTGCGCTTCTCGCCGATGAAGATCGCCGGCACCCTCGACACCGCGGCCGCCGAGGCGCTCCCGCCCGTCGAAGGGACCCCGGTGAACCCGACCCAGGCCGACGCCGAGAGCGGAAAGGCCTACCTCGCCGAGAACTGGGCCAACGCCGTTGGCTGAGGCACCTCGGAGGAGGGCGCTCGGCGGGCACCGCCCGTCGAGCGCCCTCCTGGGCGTGGTCCCCTTCTTCGCCTACACGGCGGTCTTCCTCATCATCCCGACCCTCGTCGTCGTCATCGGCGCGTTCCTCGACGGTGACAACGGCTTCACCCTGGGCAACGTCCAGGCCCTGACCCAGGCCTCGGTCCTCCGAGCCCTGCGCCAGTCGCTCATCCTGTCCGCCGTGACCGCCGTGGTCGGCGCCGTGCTCGGGTCCGTCCTTGCGTATGCCGTGAGCACGGCGAAGGCGAGCAGCGTCACCAAGCGCTTCGTCAGCTCACTGTGCGGGGTGCTGGCCCAGTTCGGCGGGGTGGCCCTGGCCTTCGCGTTCATCGCGTCGTTCAGCGCCACGGGGCTCGTGGCAGTCTCGCTCGGCCTGTTCGGGGTCGACGACGTGACCGGCCTCTGGCTCTACCAGTGGAACAAGGGCCTCATGCTGGTCTACCTGTACTTCCAGGTGCCGCTCATGGTCATCGTGTTCCTTCCGGCCGTGGAGGGGCTGCGGCCGCAGTGGCGCGAGGCGACCGAGACGCTCGGTGGCACGACGTGGACGTACTGGCGACGGGTCGCGGCCCCCATCCTCTTCCCGTCGTTCGTCGGCGCGATGCTGCTGCTGTTCACGAACGCGTTCTCCGCGTACGCGACCGCAAGGGCGCTCGTCTCGCAGGGTGCGCCCCTCCTCCCCCTGCAGATCGGCGGCACCCTGAGCTCCGAGGTGTTCCTCGGTCAGGAGAACGTCGGGAAGGCGATGGCCCTGGCGATGGTCGTCGTCGTCGCGGTCGTCATGACCATCTACGCGTGGCTGGACAAGCGCGCCAGTCGCTGGATGCCGCGATGAGTGGGCAGCGCGCGGCCCTGAGACGCCGCCAGACCCTCTTCCGGTGGGTCGTCATCACCCTCTCGACGGTGGTCTTCGCGATCCCGCTGCTCGGCATGCTCGACTTCACGACCCAGGGGCCGGGCGGCAACGGCCGCACCGCCGACACATGGACCACGCTGATGGACGTCTCGGCGATCTCGACGGAGTACCCCGCGCTGAAGGAGGGCTTCCTCGCGTCGGTCGGTCTCGCCGTGATCACGGCCCTGCTCATGCTCCTGCTCCTCGTGCCCACGATGACGTGGGTACGGCTCCGGCTGCCCGGCTTGTCCCGCACCGTCGAGTTCATCTGTCTGCTGCCGCTCACCGTGCCCGCGATCGTCCTCGTCGTGGGGCTCACCCCCGTGTACGCGTGGGTCTACTACCTGCTCGGTTCGTCGACACTGTGGCTGGGCCTCGCGTACGTCGTGCTCGTGCTCCCCTATGCCTACCGGTCGCTGGATGCCGGGTTGCGCGCCATCGACGTGCGCACCCTGTCGGAGGCCGCCCGGTCGCTCGGGGCGTCGTGGTTCACGGTGATGCGCCGCATCGTGCTGCCGAACCTGCGCTCGGCCGTGCTGTCGGCCTCCTTCCTCTCGGTGGCGCTCGTGCTCGGCGAGTTCACCATCGCCAGCCTGTTCAGCAAGAAGAACCTCCAGGTGGCGATGTACGAGCTCGGCAAGTCCGACGCGAAGATCTCCGTCGCCGTGGGCCTGCTCGCGCTCGCCTTCGCCTTCCTCGTGCTCTTCGCGATGTCGTTCGTCGGCAGCGGCACTGCCGGCGCCTCCCCGCTCGCCCGACTGCGGCGCCCCCGCACCGACCGCAAGGAGCCCGCCGCATGACCGTCGCCACCACTCGCGGCACCGCCGTCCGCCTCACCGAGCTGCGCCGCGTCTACGGGGGTGTGGCCGCTCTCGACGGGTTCACCCTGCACATCGAGCCCGGGGAGTTCGTGGCCCTGCTCGGCCCGTCGGGCTGCGGGAAGACGACCGCGTTGCGCTGCCTGGCCGGACTCGAGGACCCCGACTCGGGCACGGTCGAGGTCGGCGGCCGAGACCTGACGCGGGTGCCGACGAACAAGCGCGACATGGGGATGGTGTTCCAGGCATACAGCCTGTTCCCCCACATGACCGCCCGGCAGAACGTGGAGTTCGGCCTCGAGCTGCGGGGACGCGACAAGGCCGCCCGGCGGGAACGAACCGCCGAGATGCTCGAGCTCGTCGGCCTCGAGACGCACTCGGACAAGTTCGCCCACCAGCTGTCCGGTGGGCAGCAGCAGCGGGTGGCGCTCGCCCGCGCGCTGGCGATCGAGCCGCAGGTGCTCCTCCTCGACGAGCCGCTGTCCGCCCTCGACGCGAAGGTCCGCACCCAGCTGCGTGACGAGATCCGACGGATCCAGCTCGAGGTCGGAACGACGACGCTCTTCGTGACCCACGACCAGGAGGAGGCCCTCGCGGTCGCCGACCGCGTCGGCGTCATGTCCGTCGGGCGGCTCGAGCAGCTCGCACCACCCGCCGAGCTCTACAGCTCGCCGCAGACGCCGTTCGTCGCCGACTTCGTCGGGCTCACCAACCGCATCCGCGCCCGGGTGGACGGCACGACGGCGTCCCTCCTCGGGGGGAGCGTGCCCCTGCTGCCGGGCTCCGCGAGCGGCCCCGAGGCCCTCGTGCTCGTCCGGCCCGAAGGTATCCATGTCGAGCACGACGACCAGGGCACGGCATCCGTCGTCAGTGCGAGCTTCCTCGGTGGCCATGGCCGCGTCATCGTCCGCACGCCGGACGGCACCATGGTCACGGTCCAGGTGCCGAACACCTCCGTGACCGGATTCCGCCCCGGCGACCGGGTGACGCTCTCCCCGCGCGGTGACGCCGCCCTCGCGGTTGCCCCCTGAGACGGGTGGCGGACGCCGCCCCGGTGTGGTGGCGTGGTGGCCCACTGACCGGCGTCGCTACGCTGCCGAGGTGACCGACACCGCCACCGCCCACGACCTCGCCCACCCCGCGACCGACCCGTTCGCCGTCGCCGAGGCAGCCGCCGCCGTCATCCGCGAGCGCTCGGGGGTGGAGCGCCACGACATCGCCCTCGTCCTCGGCTCGGGGTGGGGGCAGACCGGCGACCTCATCGGCGAGACCGTCGCGACCATCGAGAACACCGACGTCCCGGGCTTCGGGAAGGCGGCCGTCGCGGGCCACTCGGGGGTCATGCGCTCGGTGCGGATCGGCTCCACGGGCCGACGGGCCCTCGTCTACGGCACGCGCACCCACTACTACGAGGGTCGCGGGGTGCGCGCCGTCGTGCACGGCATCCGCACCGCCGCGGCTGCCGGCTGCACGACGGTCGTCATCACGAACGGGTGCGGCGGGCTGCGCGAGGAGTGGGTCCCCGGCACCCCGGTGATCATCTCCGACCACATCAACCTCACGGGGGACTCCCCCCTCGAGGGCGCGACGTTCGTCGACCTCACCGACGCGTACTCCCCCAGGCTCAGGGCGCTCGTGCAGGAGATCGACCCCAGCCTCGACGAGGGCGTCTACGTGCAGTTCCGTGGGCCCCAGTACGAGACGCCCGCCGAGGTGCGGATGGCCGGCATCCTCGGCGGGGACCTCGTCGGCATGTCGACCTCCCTGGAGACGATCGCGGCCCGCCAGAGCGGCCTCGAGGTGCTCGGCATCTCGCTCGTGACCAACCCCGCGGCCGGCATCTCGAAGACGCCGCTCGACCACGGCGAGGTCCTCCAGGCGGGGCGCCAGGCGGCCGAGTACTGCGGCGGGCTCCTCGCCGCCGTCGTCGGCCGGATCTGAGACCAGCCATGGGGTATGCCGTCGACGCACCGCTCGCGGACCTGCTCACCGCCGCCCGCGCGTGGGCGGCCGACGACCCGGACCCGGTGACGCGCGCCGAGGTCGAGGCCCTCGTCGGGGCCGCCGACTCGGGTGACGCGGCCGCGCGCACCGAGCTCGCGGACGCCATGTCGGGGATGCTCGAGTTCGGCACGGCCGGGCTGCGGGGACGCCTCGGCGGGGGGCCCAACCGGATGAACCGGGCGGTGGTGATCCGGGCGGCGGCCGGGCTCACGGCATACCTGAAGTCCGTCGACCCGGAGCCGTTCGTCGTCGTGGGGTACGACGCGCGGACCAACTCCGACGTCTTCGCCCACGACACGTGCGCCGTGGTGGTGGGCATGGGCGGTCGCGCGATGGTGCTGCCGCACCCGCTGCCCACCCCCGTGCTGGCCTACGCGATCCGGTTCCTCGGTGCCGACGCCGGCGTCATGGTCACGGCGTCGCACAACCCGCCCGAGGACAACGGCTACAAGGTCTACGTCGGCGACGGCTCGCAGATCGTGCCCCCCGTCGACGGGCTGATCGCCGCCGAGATCGCCGCAGTGCCGTCGGTGGCCTCGGTGCCGATGGCCGACGACGGCTGGGAGACCCTCGACGACTCGGTGCTGGAGGCCTACCTCGCCGACGTCGTCACGGTGGTCGGGTCGGAGAGCCCCCGCGAGGTGACGGTCGTGCACACCGCGCTCCACGGGGTCGGGTCCGAGACGGTGCGGAGGGCCTTCGTCCGGGCCGGGTATGCCGCTCCGCTGCCCGTCGCGTCGCAGGCCGAGCCCGACCCGATGTTTCCCACGGTCTCGTTCCCGAACCCCGAGGAGCCCGGGGCGATGGATGCCGCGCTCGAGCTCGCGGAGCAGACCGCGCCCGACGTCGTCATCGCGAACGACCCCGACGCCGACCGGTGCGCCGTGGCGGTGCCGGCACCCGGTGGATGGCGGATGCTGCGTGGAGACGAGGTGGGGGCCCTGCTCGGGTCCCACGTGCTGTCGCGCGGGGAGGCCGGCGGCGTGGTGCCGGACTCGCCGGACTGCGTGTTCGCCAACTCGATCGTGTCGTCGCGGCTGCTCGCGACGATGTGCCGAGCGGCGGGAGTGCGCCACGAGGAGACCCTCACGGGTTTCAAGTGGATCGGCCGGGTGCCGGGCCTGCGGTACGGCTACGAGGAGGCGCTCGGCTACTGCGTCGACCCGGCGCGCGTGCGCGACAAGGACGGCGTGTCGGCGGCCCTACTCGTCGCCGAGCTCGTCGCGACGCTGCGCGCCCAGGGTCGCTCGATCGCCGACCGGCTCGACGACCTGGCCCGTGAGCACGGTGTCTACGCGACGGACTCCTTCTCGGTGCGGGTCGAGGACCTCTCGCTCATCGGCCGGATCATGGGGCGGCTGCGGGCGGAACCGCTGACCGCCGTGGCCGGTGTCGACGTCGTGCGGGCCGACGACCTCGCCCTGGGTGACGGTGGCCTGCCGCCGACCGAGGGGCTGCGCTACTTCCTCGCGGACAACTCCCGGGTCATCGTGCGACCGTCCGGCACGGAGCCGAAGCTCAAGGTCTACCTCGAGGTCGTCGAGCCGGTCGGACCGCCCGAGACCCTCGGGACGGGCGGGGCCCTCGGGACCGGCGGGGCCCTCGGGACGGAAGGGGCCCTCGGGATGGACGGGCCCCTCGGGACCGACGGGGCCCTCGGGACGGACGGCGGCGGACCTGCCGACGCGACCGGCGGCGGAGGGGGTTCCGACGCGACTGGCGGCTCGGGCGCAGGGGACCTGCGGGCGGCGCGGGCGCGGGCGGCGGCCCGGCTGGCCGGCATACGCGCCAGCCTCGAGGCCGTCACCCGCCCCTGAGCCGCTGACCCCCTCCGTCGAGAGGAGGCAACACGCAGACCACGGGGGCTCGCGGGTGTGCGTGTTGCCTCCTCTCGACGGGAGCCGATGGCGGGCGGACTGGCGAGAGGTGACGACGCGGCATCCCGCTGCTCTGTGGAGGTGCGCCCCCGCGAGCAGTGACCGCCGGTGCGACCCGCCCGTAGACTCGCCCGGTGAGCACCGCCACCGCTGCCGACCCCTCGGAGCGCGCCCGAGACCTGCTGGGCGTGTCCCGTCTGACGAACCCCGCGCTCTCCTCGTGGCTCCACGGGCTCCCGGGCGTCGACCAGGTCGGGTGCGAGGACCGCGCCGCCGGCCTGGGCACCCGCTCGATCAAGACGACGAGCAAGGCCTGGGCGATCGACACGGCCATCTCGATGATCGACCTCACGACGCTCGAGGGCGCCGACACCCCCGGCAAGGTCCGCGGACTGGCCACCCGGGCGCTCGTCCCGGACCCGTCCGACCCCACCACCCCGCGGCCCGCGGCGGTCTGCGTCTACGGGGACATGGTCGCGGTGGCGAAGGAGACGCTGGGCAGCGCCGACGTCAAGGTCGCCGCCGTCGCCACCGCCTTCCCGAGCGGCCGCGCCAGCATGGCGGTCAAGCTCGCCGACACGAGGGATGCCGTGGCGGCCGGCGCCGACGAGATCGACATGGTCATCGACCGGGGGGCCTTCCTCGCCGGCGACTACCTCACCGTGTTCCGCGAGATCGCCGAGGTCAAGTCGGTCTGCGGAGACGCCCGGCTCAAGGTCATCATGGAGACCGGCGAGCTCGTGACGTACGACAACGTGCGTCGCGCCTCATGGCTGTCGATGCTCGCCGGTGGCGACTTCATCAAGACCTCGACGGGCAAGATCTCGCCGGCGGCGACCCTCCCCGTCACCCTCGTCATGCTCGAGGCGGTCCGTGACTGGCGCGAGACGACGGGCGACATGGTCGGGGTCAAGCCCGCGGGCGGCATCCGCACGAGCAAGGACGCCATCAAGTTCCTCGTCACGGTCAACGAGATCGCGGGCGAGGACTGGCTCGACAACCACTGGTTCCGCTTCGGTGCCTCGAGCCTGCTCAACGACCTGCTGCTCCAGCGCCAGAAGCTGGCGACGGGCGCCTACTCCGGCGGCGACTACGTCGCCGACGACTCCCCCAGCCTCTACTGACCCGCGACCGACGCAACGGATCGAGGAACGAGAACATGTCACCCTTCGAGTACGCGCCGGCCCCCGAGTCCCGGGCCGTCGTCGACATCGCGAGCAGCTACGGGCTCTACATCGGCGGCGAGTTCGTCGAGGCCACCGGGGGCAAGCCCTTCAAGACGGTCAACCCGGCAACCGAGGAGGTCCTCGCCGAGGTGTCCGAGGCGAGCCACGACGACGTCGACGCGGCCGTCCGAGCGGCGCGCACGGCATACACCCGCACCTGGTCGCGGATGAGCGGGGCCGACCGGGGCAAGTACCTCTTCCGCATCGCCCGCATCCTCCAGGAGCGCGCGCGCGAGTTCGCCGTGCTCGAGACCCTCGACAACGGCAAGCCGATCAAGGAGGCGCGTGACGTCGACGTGCCCCTCGCCGCGGCGCACTTCTTCTACCACGCGGGGTGGGCCGACAAGCTGGAGCACGCCTCCCTCGGACCGGACCCCCGCCCGCTCGGCGTCGTCGGCCAGGTCATCCCGTGGAACTTCCCCCTCCTCATGCTCGCGTGGAAGGTCGCCCCGGCGCTGGCCTGCGGCAACACCGTCGTCCTCAAGCCTGCCGAGACCACACCACTGACCGCGCTGCTCTTCGCCGACGTCTGCGCGCAGGCTGACCTGCCGCCCGGCGTCGTCAACATCATCACCGGTGCCGGCGCGACGGGTCAGGCGATCGTCGACCACCCCGGCATCGACAAGCTCGCCTTCACCGGCTCGACGGCCGTCGGCAAGATGATCGCCCGCTCCATCGCCGGCACCCGCAAGAAGGCCACCCTCGAGCTGGGTGGGAAGGCCGCGAACATCATCTTCGACGACGCGCCGATCGACCAGGCCGTCGAGGGGATCGTCAACGGCATCTTCTTCAACCAGGGCCACGTCTGCTGCGCCGGGAGCCGGATCCTCGTGCAGGAGAACATCGCCGAGGAGCTCGACCACCGCCTCAAGCGGCGCCTCGCGACCCTGCGTGTCGGCGACCCGATGGACAAGAACACCGACGTCGGGGCGATCAACTCGCGCAAGCAGCTCGAGCGCATCGAGGAGATGGTGGCGGTCGGGGAGGCCGAGGGCGCCGAGCGCTGGGACTCCGGCTGCGAGCTCCCGACCAACGGGTTCTGGTTCCGGCCCACCGTGTTCAGCGGCGTCAGCCAGACCCACCGCATCGCCCAGGAGGAGATCTTCGGGCCGGTCGTCTCGGTGCTCACGTTCCGCACGCCGGCCGAGGCCGTCGCGAAGGCCAACAACACGCCCTACGGGCTCTCCGCCGGCGTGTGGACGGAGAAGGGCAGCCGGATCCTGTGGATGGCCGACCAGCTGCGCGCCGGGGTCGTCTGGGCCAACACGTTCAACAAGTTCGACCCGACCTCGCCCTTCGGCGGCTACAAGGAGTCGGGCTACGGCCGCGAGGGCGGTCGCCACGGGCTCGAGGCCTACGTCACGACGGGGGTGCAGAAGTGAGCACGCGGGTCGACGTCCGCAAGACGTACAAGCTCTACATCGGCGGGAAGTTCCCACGCAGCGAGAGCGGACGTTCCTACGAGGTGTATGCCGCGCCGCCGGGTGGCGCTGCTCGGCGCGGGTCTGCTTCTCGCGCACCGAAGTTCCTCGCAAACGCCGCACAGGGTTCGCGCAAGGACGCCCGGGATGCCGTCGTGGCGGCACGCAAGGCGCAGCCGGGCTGGGCGGGGGCCACGGCATACAACCGCGGTCAGGTGCTCTACCGGGTCGCCGAGGTCATGGAGTCGCGCCGGGGCCAGCTCGTGCAGGACGTCCGCGACAGCGAGGGCCTGACGCCGGCGCGCGCCGAGGCCGTCGTGTCCGAGGCGATCGACCGCTGGGTCTGGTACGCCGGGTGGTCCGACAAGTACACGCAGGTGCTCGGCGGGCTCAACCCCGTCGCCGGCCCCTACTTCGACATCTCGGCCCCGGAGGCGACCGGCGTCGTGGCCGTGCTCGCGCCGCAGGGGTCGAGCCTGCTGGGGCTGGTCTCGGTCATGGCGCCGGTCATCGTCTCCGGCAACACCGTGGTCGTGCTGACGAGCGAGCGCCGTCCCCTGCCAGCGATCACCCTCGCCGAGTGCCTCGCGACCTCGGACGTGCCAGGCGGGGTCGTCAACATCGTGACCGGACGCACGGGCGAGGTGGCTCCGTGGCTCGCGAGCCACCGTGACGTCAACGCGATCGACCTCACCGGGGCGGCCGGTGCCGACGGCGTCGACTGGGGTCGCCTCGAGGAGGCCGCCGCCGAGAACCTCAAGCGGGTGCTGCGACCCGGCGGGACCGGCAGCGAGGCCGTCGAGCCCGACTGGTCGGTGACGCCCGGGCTGGCGCGGATGACGGCGTTCCTCGAGACCAAGACGGTCTGGCACCCCAAGGGTCGGTGACCCGGCTGGGCGGCGGGGCGGCCGGGTGGGGATCGCACCGGAACCCTGGGGTACGCACCCCTTGTGTGGTGGTGCGGACCTGAAGGTTCCCCCATCGGGCGGGAAAGTTGATGCCGCGGGCGGGCCGTAGAATCGCCGGCCGTGGCTGACGACGCGACGAGCACTCCCCGGGCGCATCCGGGCGGTTCTGCGCCGCGTCAGCGGGTCGTCGTGCTCGCCGGCCCGAGCGGTGCGGGCAAGTCGCGGCTCGCGTCCCGCCTGAACCAGGCCCACGGGTGGCCGATCTTCCGGCTCGACGACTTCTACCGCGACCTCGACGACCCGGCCATGCCCCGCAGCGAGGACCTCGGCATCATCGACTGGGACCACCCGGCGAGCTGGGACGCCGACAGCGCCGTCGCCTCCCTCCACGAGCTCGTCGACACGGGCCGCACCCACACGCCGGTCTACGACATCTCGGCCAGCCGGGCGGTGGGTCACCGCGAGGTCACCGCGGCGCCGTCGGACCTCGTGCTCGCGGAGGGCATCTTCGCGGCCGAGGTCGTCGAGCGGCTCCGCGAGGGCGGTGTCCTCCACAGCGCGTGGTGCGTCACCCACCACCCCGCCGTGACCTTCGTGCGCCGCCTCGCCCGGGACCTGCGGGAGCGTCGCAAGCCGCCGATCGTCCTCGTGCGCCGCGGACTCACCCTCATGCGAGCCGAACCCGAGATCGTCCGCCGCCAGACGGACCTGGGCGCCCGGGCCGTGCGGGCGAGCGACCTCGAGCGCGACCTCGCCGCGGCGCCCCACGGCGTCGGTTAGGGTGCTGGCGTGGTCGATGACGGGGGCGCGCGGTGAGTGAGCGACCGTGGGTCGCCCCGGGGTCGACACCGCCCCCCGACCCAGGTCCCCCGTCGGACCCGGTGCCGCCACCCGCCGACGCGGCACCACCCGGGTACGCCGCACCACCGCCCCCGTATGCCGGCCCGCCCACGGGCCACGCCGCGCCACCGCCGGGGTACGTCGCACCACCGCCCGGGTACGCCGCACCACCGCCCGGGTACGCCGCACCACCGCCCGGGTACGTCGCACCACCGCCCGGGTACGCCGCACCACCACCGGGGTCCGGTGCCGAGGGCCTGGCCGGACTCGAGTTCCGCCCCGGCATCATCCCGTTGCGCCCGCTCACCCTCGGGGACATCTTCTCGGCCGTGACCAAGGCGATCCGCGGCAACGTCGCCGCGACGGTCGGACTGGCCGTCGTCACCTCGCTGGTGTGCCTCGTGCCGACCACCGCCCTCGGCGCCTGGATCGCGAGCATGGAGACGGTCTCGTTCGACGGTGGGGAGGTCGGGATCATCGGTCTCACGGGGAGCTACGTCCCCGCCATCGGCTCGCTCGTCTCCTCGATCGCCCTGACGGGCTTCCTCGCCTACGTCATCGGTCAGGCGGTGCTGGGCCGCAAGGTCGGCATCGGTGAGACGTGGGACGGAACCAAGCGGCGGCTCCCCGCGATCGCCGGGGCCGTGCTCGTCACCCTCGTCGGTAGCGTCCTCCTGCTGGCACTGCTCCTCGGCCCGCCGGTCCTGTGGCTCCTCGCGATCGGGGAGGCCCGGGTCGCGCCCATCCTCCTCACCCTCGTGGCCGTCCTCGTCACGGTCCTGCTCTACCTCTGGCTCTGGACGCGCCTGGCCTTCGTCACGGCGGTCATCGTCCTCGAGGGCCGGGGGGTCGCCTCCGCCTTCGCGCGGTCGTGGCGCCTGACGACCGGGTCGCAGTTCTGGCGGATCCTCGGCATCCGGTTCCTCACCGCCGTCGTCGTGGGCATCGCCGCCAACCTCGTGACCCTGCCGATCACCGTCGTCGGCATCGTGGCCGTGGTCGCCCTGGCAGGAAGCGACCAGCTCTTCATGTGGCAGGCGATCATCGCCGGAGTCGCCACGCTCATCAGTGGGGCCATCACGACTCCCTTCTCCGCCGGCGTGGACGCCCTGATGGTCGTCGACCAGCGGATCCGCCGGGAGGGGCTCGACGTCCAGCTCATCCACGCGGCGCAGCTGGGCGGACCCGCCCCCTGGCCGAGCGCGGCCGGGGCCCGCTGAGCCGGTGGGAGGCGACGCACCGCTCGACCCCACGTCGGCCGAGGCGCGCGAGCTGCTCGAGGAGGAGCTGCGCAAGGCGGTCTACCGTGACGACCGGGGCCTGCTCGAGCGCCTCTGGGACTGGCTGCGCGACCACCTCACCGGGACGACGGGATCGGGCGGCCTGCCCGCCTGGACCGTCTGGCTCGCCGTGCTCATCGGCCTCGCGGTGCTCGCGCTCGTCCTGTTCCGGTCCATCCGCGCCGAGCGCCGGATGACCCGGCCGCGGCACGAGGGCGTGCTCGCGGGGCCGGTGCGCAGCGCGCCGGAGCACCGGGCCGCCGCGGCGGCCGCCCTCGCCGCCGGTGACGCGGACACCGCGGTCCTCGAGGGCTACCGCGCGCTCACCCGCTCCGCGGTGGACCGGACCCTCCTCGAGGACCTCCCGGGGCTCACCGCCCACGAGGTCGCGGTGGCCCTGGGACCCGTCTTTCCCGGGTATGCCGGGCGCCTCGCCTCCGCCGCGGACGCCTTCGACGCGGTGCGCTACGGGCGCCGGCCCGCCACGGTCTCCCGCGCCGCCGACCTGGTCGACCTCGACCTCGCCCTGCTCGGCGCGCGCCCCCTGCTGCCCGAACCCGCTGCCCCCCGGGACGGGCTGCCATGAGCACCGGCATGGCAGAGCCCACGACGACTGCCATCCGTTCGGCTGGGCGACGCGGATGGGACCGGACCCGCGTGCGGCGCGCCACGGCATACCTCGGTGTCGTGGGCCTGGGCCTGCTTCTCCT
This sequence comes from Ornithinibacter sp., assembly GCA_035703305.1. Classification (GTDB taxonomy): domain Bacteria; phylum Actinomycetota; class Actinomycetes; order Actinomycetales; family Dermatophilaceae; genus Fodinibacter. The sequence continues at coordinate 19,316 of DASSYJ010000077.1, forward strand.
CGTGCTGCTGGCCGTGTCCGCCCAGCGCCCCGACCAGCCGTTGGACCCCCAGAGCCCGGGGCCGGAGGGCGGGATGGCGCTCGCCGAGGTCCTGCGCGACCAGGGTGTGCGGGTCGACGTCGTGCGCTCGATCGGGGGCCTCGAGGACGCAGACCTCGACGAGGCGACGACGGTCTTCGTCGGAGACCCCGAGAACCTCGGCCCGGGTGCCACCGAGCGGCTCGGCCTGGCGACCCGCGACATCGGGCGGCTCGTGCTCGTCGGGGTGGGGTCCGACCAGCTGGGCCTCCTCGGGCTGCCCGTCGAGGCCTTCCCCGGTGACCCGCAGGAGCTCGTCGCCCGGTGCCGGTCGACCGTGGCGCGCACGAGCGACGTCGTGACCGCGCTCGACACGCGCTACCTCCTCAGCGTGCCGGCACCCGCCCAGGCGACCTCGTGCTTCGTGCTGCCCGACCCGGACGCGGCCAGCGACGAGCCGGCGCCGGACGCCGTGTTCGGCGCGGCCCTCGTGGAGCTCGCGCCCTCGCAGGAGCACCCGGAGGTCGTCGTCGCGGGTCTCGGCCCGGCGTGGTCGAACGGCCTCGTCACCGACGCCAGCCACGCCGGGGTCGCGCTGCGTGCGCTCGGGTCGAGGCCGCGGCTGGTGTGGTACGAGCCCGGCACCGGCGACCTGACTGCACCCGGTGCCGACGGGACGGGGGTCGGCGTCGAGCCGCTGTGGCCGGTGTGGACCGTGCCCGTCGTGGCGCTCGTCGGTGTCGCGGTCGTGCTGCTCGCCCTGTCGCGCGGCCGTCGCCTCGGTCGGCTCGTGCGCGAACCGTTGCCCGTGGTCGTCCGGGCCATCGAGACCACGGAGAGCCGGGGCCGCCTCTACCGCCGGGCCGGTGACCACCAGCGGGCAGCCGCGGTGCTGCGGGCGGGCACCCGGGACCGCCTGGCGCGTCGGCTCGCGATCCCGCCCGGTGCCGACGCAGGCCCGCTCGTCCATGCGGTGTCGACGGCGAGCAGCATCCCGTCGGGTCAGGTCGCTGACATCCTGTTCGGGGCGCCACCGGGCGATGACGCGTCCCTGATCCGGCTCGCCCAGCAGCTCACTGATCTCGAGGAGAGGGTCCGGCACCCATGACCGACCACGACACGACCGCGACACCGCCGGCCGAGCCAGCAGCATCGGCGTCCGCGGCATCCCCGGCACAGCCGGCGGGTACGGCATCCCCGGTGGTCCCGGCATCCGCGCAACCAGCGGCGCCCGGTTCGGCACCGGGGGCCCCAGCCGGATCCGGCTCGGCCTCGGTCGGAGGCGGCCCCGAGCGAGCGCGTGCCGCGCTGCTGGCCGTGCGCGCCGAGGTCGGCAAGGCCGTCGTGGGCCAGGATGCCGCCCTGGCCGGGCTGCTCGTCGCCCTCCTGTGCCGCGGTCACATCCTGCTCGAGGGCGTCCCCGGGGTCGCCAAGACGCTCCTGGTGCGCGCCCTCGCAGCCGCCCTGGACATCGAGACCAAGCGGGTGCAGTTCACCCCCGACCTCATGCCGGGGGACCTCACCGGCTCGCTCGTGTTCGACGCCCGGACGAGCGACTTCACCTTCCGCCACGGGCCGGTGTTCACCAACCTCCTCCTCGCCGACGAGATCAACCGCACCCCGCCGAAGACCCAGTCGGCCCTCCTGGAGGCGATGGAGGAGCGGCAGGTCAGCGTCGAGGGTCACCCGCACCCGCTACCGACCCCGTTCATGGTCGCCGCGACCCAGAACCCGGTCGAGTACGAGGGCACCTACCCCCTGCCCGAGGCCCAGCTCGACCGGTTCCTCCTCAAGGTCGTGCTGCCCGTGCCGCAACGAGCGGACGAGGTGCTGGTGCTGCGCCGGCACGCGTCGGGGTTCGACCCACGCGACCTGGCCGCTGCCGGCATCCGTCCGGTGGCGACGGTGGCCGACCTCGACGCCGGGGTTGCAGCGGTGCGTGACGTGACCGTGTCCGACGAGGTGGCGGCATACGTCGTCGACATCGCCCGGGCCACCCGGGTGTCCCCGTCGCTGTCCCTCGGGGTGTCGCCGCGCGGGGCGACGTCGCTCATGGCGACGAGCCGGGCGTGGGCGTGGCTCGCCGGCCGCAGCTACGTGACGCCGGACGACGTCAAGGCCCTGGCCCACGCCACCCTCGCGCACCGCCTCTCGCTGCGACCGGAGGCGGAGCTCGAGGGGGTCGGCGTCGGTGCCGTGCTCGACAGCGCGCTCGGCTCGGTGCCCGTCCCGCGCTGATGGCCATCACCTGGCGCACCGTCGTGCTGGCCCTCGTGGGAGTGGCGCCGATCGCGCTGTGGCCCGAGGTGTCCACGCTGCGCTGGTGGCTGCTCGTCGTCGGGGTGCTCGTCGCGGTCGACGTGGCCCTCGCGAGCCGGCCGGGCGTGCTGCGGTTCGCCCGGAGCGAGCCGACCCAGGTGCGCCTCGGCGAGACCACGGCCACGAGCCTGTGGGTGACCAACACGTCCGACCGCGGGGTGCGTGGCCTGCTCCGCGACGCGTGGCCGCCGTCGGCCGGGGCCCGCGACGCCGTGCACCCCCTGACGGTGCCACCCCACGAGCGGGTGCGGCTGACGACCCACCTCGTCCCCACGCGACGCGGTGACCGGGTCGCCGACCGGGTCACCGTGCGGGTGCTCGGCCCCCTGGGCCTTGCCGCCCGACAGCGGTCGGTCGAGGTGCCCGGGTCGGTGCGGGCGCTGCACGCGTTCCCGTCGAGGCGCCACCTGCCGAGCCGCCTCGCCGTGCTGCGCCAGCTCGACGGGCGCGCGGCGGTGCGGACCCGCGGCCAGGGGACGGAGTTCGACAGCCTGCGCGACTACGTCGAGGGGGACGACGTGCGCTCGATCGACTGGCGAGCGACGGCGCGGCGACAGCACCTCGTCGTGCGCACCTGGCAGCCCGAGCAGCACCGCCGCGTCGTCATCGTCCTCGACACCTCGCGCACGAGCGCGGGCCGGATCGGGGACGCCCCTCGGCTCGACGCCGCGATGGATGCCGCGCTGCTGCTCACCGCCCTGGCGGGGCACGCCCGTGACCGAGTGCAGGTGATCGCCGGGGACCGGATTGTCCATGCACGGGTCACCGGCACCGACCGCGCCCGCCTGCTGCACGACACCATCAGCACGCTCGCACCCGTGGACGCCCGGCTCGTCGAGGCCGACTGGTCGGCCCTGGCCACGGAGGTCCTGCGGCTGGGGACCCACCGCGCGCTCGTCGTGCTGCTCACCTCGCTGGAGTCCTCGGCCGTCGAGGAGGGCCTGCTGCCGGTGCTTCCCGCCCTCGCCGCGCACCACCGCGTCGTCGTCGCGTCGGTCAGCGACCCGGCCCTCGCGGTCATGCAGGCCTCACGCACCACGACGGGCGAGGTGTTCGACGCCGCCGCCGCGGAGCGCTCGATCGCCCTGCGCCGCAGGACGGCCGCCGCCCTCGAGCAGCTCGGCGTGGACGTCCTCGACGAGCCGCCGGAGGAGCTGCCCGTGCGGCTCGCCGACCACTACCTCATGCTCAAGCGCCAGGGCCTGCTCTGACCCCACGGCCCCCCGGCTGGGGGTTTATCGGGTCACCCGATGAACCCCCACTCTCCCCGACAAGGCTTCTCGGGTGAGGTGCGGGTTTGTCGGGTGGAGTCGCCGGGGTCCTCGCTCCCGTCAGAGCACTGCCGGTGGAGACGGTACGACGACCCCGGTCACGGACCCGAGGTCCGGCACCCGTCCATGGGCGGCCCGCTGGGCGCGCTGGGCGCACTCTGCAGCCCGGCACCGGCGGACGACGACACCCGCCTGCTGGTAGAACGACATCTGCTCGGCCCGGCTGCGGCCGTCGACCGGTGGGACGGGGGATGCCGCTCACATCGCGGATGCCGGACAGGCGGCGTACGCCGGTCGAAGGCCGATGCCGGTCGCAGGCCGATGCCGTACGGCCTGCGTATGCCGGAGACATCGCGGCTGCCGGCCGGGCGGGGGACGCCGCTCAGGCGGCGCTGACGGGCGCCACGTCCCCGGCATCCCGCGTGAGGACGTCCCCGGTGACGCCCTGCCGGGCAGCGGCGCCGCCGACGACGAAGACGTAGGCGAGGAAGAGGCTCTCCACGACCAGGCCGATGCCGATGCGCGTCCACGTCGGGAGCCCCGACGGCGTCACGAAGCCCTCGATGAACCCACTGACGAGCAGCACCGCGACGAGGCCCAGGGAGATCGCGATGGCGGTGCGCCCCGCTCTCGCGAACGAGTCGAGGCGGCTCATGGGACCCGGCTCGACCCACGACCAGAAGAGCCGCAGCCCGACCCCCGCGGCGACGAAGACCGCCGTCAGCTCGAGCAGGCCGTGCGGGAGGATGAGCCCGAAGAAGAGCGCGCCCCGGCCGTTCGAGATCATGAGCGCCGCGGCCACCCCGACGTTGACGACGTTGGAGGCGAGGACGTAGAGCACGGGCAGACCGAGGACCCCGAGGGCGATGCACACTGCCGCCACCCGGGCGTTGTTGACCCAGACGAGCGTGCCGAACTCGGCGTGAGGGAACTCCGAGTAGTAGTTCTCGAAGTCCGTCCCGACGTATGCCTCGACCTCGGCGGGCGTCATCCGGCTCGTCCACACCTCGGGGTTGCCGGTGCCCCACCACGCGACGAGGGCCGCGAGGGCCACGCTGGCCAGGGCGGTCGAGACCCACCACCGACGGGTCCGGTAGAGCGCCGCCGGGAAGGTCCGCGTGAAGAACCCCAGGGCGTCGGCCCACGTCGAGGTCCGGCTCCCCGCAGCTGCGACCCGGGCGCGGGCCAGCACGGACGACAGGTACGCGACGACCGAGGGGTCGGGGCTCGCCGAGCGGACGACGGAGAGGTGGGTGGAGACGCGCTGGTAGAGGTCGAGGAGCTCGTCGGCCTCCGCCCCCGTGAGGCGCCGGCGGCCCGCCAGGTCGTCGAGCCGCTGCCACTGGGCCTGGTGCACCATGAGGTAGGCGTCGAGGTCCACCGGCGCAGCGTAACCTCCGGGCCTGTCGGCACGCCGAGTTAGCATCGCCGGGTGAGCGACCCCGGGGGCTACCGCAGCTACGCCGGCGACGACCTCGTCACGGGCGAGGGAGTCGCCGTCGAGGTGCCCTCCGCCAGCGTCGCGTCGCGGATGGCGTCCGGCGCCCTCGACATCGCGCTCGCGGTGGTCCTGCTCATCGGTGGGTTCCTCTTCTTCTCCGTCGCCCTCGTCAGCGCCTCCGACGCGGTGCTGGGGATCGTGGCGATCGTCTACAGCACGCTCGTCCTCGTGGGCGTGCCCGCGACCCTCGAGACGATGACTCGGGGTCGCACCCTCGGCAAGCTCGCGCTGGGCCTGCGCGCCGTCCGCGACGACGGCGGCCCGATCACCGGGCGTCACGCGCTCGTGCGCGCGCTGGTCGGCTACGTCGAGATCTACCTGCTCCTCGGCATCCCCGCACTGCTGTCCGCCATGATCCACCCCCGGGGCAAGCGGCTCGGCGACATGGCGGCCGGCACCGTCGTGCTCTCGGCGCGGGCCAGGCTGCAGCTGCTCCCACCACCGGGTATGCCGCCCGCTCTCCACCCGTGGGTGGCCTCCGCCGACGTGGCCGCCCTGCCGTCCGGGCTCACCGTCGCCGTGCGCCAGTTCCTCGCGCGCGCACCCGGACTCGTGCCGGAGTCACGGCGCCGGATCGGGCTCGACCTGGTGCACGCGGTACTTCTGCACGTCAGCCCTCCACCACCCGACGGCGTCCACCCCGAGGCAGTCCTCGCGGCCGTGGTGGCCGAGCGGCGACGGCGCGACCTCGACCGGCTCTGGCGCGAGGAGCGGCTCCGGGCCCGGGTGCTGCCCGCGGACCCCCTGCTCCCCCACCGCTGACCCAGCGGCGGTGAGGCGTCAGACGTGGGCGCCCAGCGCGGCATACCCGGGCTTCACGACGTGCTCGATGATCTCGAGGCGCTCGTCGAACGGGAGGAACGCCGACTTCATCGCGTTGATCGTGGCCCAGCGCAGGTCCTCGAGGCTCCAGCCGGCCTCGTCGACGAGGAGCTCCATCTCGCGGCTCATCGAGGTGCCACTCATGAGCCGGTTGTCGGTGTTCACGGTGACCCGGAAGCGCAGCTCCTTCAGCAGCGTGATCGGGTGTACGGCAACGGAGTCGGCGGCACCCGTCTGGATGTTGGAGCTGGGGCACATCTCGAGGGGGATCCGGCAGTCGCGGACGTATGCCGCGAGCCGCCCCAGGGTCGCCGCCCCGGACCCGTCCACGGACACGTCGTCGACGATGCGGACACCGTGTCCGAGCCGGTCGGCCCCGCACCACTGGATCGCCTCCCAGATGCTCGGCAGCCCGAAGGCCTCTCCGGCGTGGATCGTGAAGTGGGCGTTCTCGCGGCGGAGGTACTCGAACGCGTCGAGGTGCCTCGTGGGAGGAAAGCCCGCCTCGGCACCCGCGATGTCGAAGCCCCCGACGCCGTCGTCGCGGTAGCTCACGGCCAGCTCGGCGATCTCGCGGCTCCGGGCGGCGTGGCGCATCGCGGTGAGCAGGGTCCGCATCCGGATGGGGGTCCCTGCGGCCCGGGCCTCCTGCTCGCCCTCGCGGAAGCCCGCCAGGACCGCCTCGACGACCTGCACGAGGGTGAGCCCTCCCTCGATGTGCAGCTCCGGCGCGAAGCGTGACTCCGCGTAGACGACCCCGTCGGCCGCGAGGTCGAGGGCGCACTCGCGGGCCACCCGGGTCAGCTGCTCGGTCGTCTGCATCACGGCGACGGTGTGCGAGAAGGTCTCCAGGTAGCGCTCGAGGGACCCCGAGTCGGCGGCGTCGCGGAACCACCGACCCAGCTCGGCGACGTCCGTCGTGGGCAGCCCGGCATACCCCGACTGCTCGGCGAGCTCGATGACCGTGGCAGGCCGCAGGCCACCGTCGAGGTGGTCGTGGAGCAGCGCCTTCGGTGCGCGACGGACGATCGCGGGAGCCGGACGGGTGGTCTGGGAAGTGGCGAGGTCGGGCACGGGCCTCACCATAGCCGGGAGCCGCACGGGCGATCGGAGCCACCGGTCGCTGCGGGGGCGGCGGAATCCGGGACGACCGTCGCGCGGCGCGCGGCCTCTCAGGCGATGCGGTCGATGACGATCGGCGTGAGGGGGACGTCGGTGCCCTCGGGTGCGATCGTCACCGCCCCCTCGAGGGCCTGCTGCGCCCGGTCGAACCGCTCGGGGGTGTCGGTGTGGAGGGTGAGCAGGAGGTCGCCCTCGCGAACCGGGTCCCCGGGCTTGGCGTGGATCTCGACACCGGCACCGGCCTGCACCGGGTCCTCCTTGCGCGCGCGACCGGCGCCCAGGCGCCATGCGGCGATGCCCACGGCATACGCGTCGAGGCCCGACAGCACGCCCGACGTGGCGGCTCGCACCTCGTGCCGTTCCGACGCCACGGGCAGCGGGGCGTCCGGATCGCCGCCCTGGGCCGCGATCATGCGCCGCCACGCGTCCATGGCCCGCCCGTCCGCGAGCGCGGCGGCGACGTCGTGGCCGCCGCGGCCGGCCGCCTCGAGCATCTCCTCGGCGAGGCGGACGGTGAGCTCGACGACGTCCGCGGGACCCCCGCCCGCGAGCACCTCGACAGACTCGCGCACCTCGAGGGCGTTGCCCGCGGTGAGGCCGAGCGGCGTCGACATGTCGGTGAGCAGGGCGACCGTGTTGACCCCGGCATCCGTCCCCAGGTCGACCATCGTGCGGGCCAGCTCGGTGGCGTCCTCGCGGTTCTTCATGAACGCGCCGCTGCCGACCTTGACGTCGAGCACGAGTGCTCCCGTGCCCTCGGCGATCTTCTTGCTCATGATCGAGGACGCGATGAGGGGGATGGCCTCGACCGTGCCGGTGACGTCACGGAGGGCGTAGAGCTTCTTGTCGGCGGGGGCCAGGCCGGAGCCCGCTGCGCAGATGACCGCGCCGACGTCCTCGAGCTGGTGGAGCATCTCCTCGTTGCTCAGCGACGCCCGCCAGCCGGCGACCGACTCGAGCTTGTCGAGGGTGCCACCGGTGTGACCGAGGCCGCGGCCCGACAGCTGGGGCACCGCGACGTCGAACACGGCGACGAGGGGGGCGAGCGGGAGCGTGATCTTGTCGCCGACACCGCCGGTCGAGTGCTTGTCGGCCGTGGGACGTGAGAGCGAGGAGAAGTCCATCCGCTCACCGCTGGCGATCATCGCCGCCGTCCACGTGGCGATCTCGCGCCGGGTCATCCCGTTGAGGAGGACCGCCATCGCGAGGGCACTCATCTGCTCGTCGGCGACGACACCGCGCGTGTAGGCGTCGATGACCCAGCGGATCTGGTCGTCGGACAGCTCGTGGCGGTCGCGCTTGGTGGTGATGACGTCGACGGCGTCGAAGGATTCGCTCATCGGGACATCATGTCAGCGCCCCGCGCGGCACCTCCCCCGCCCCTCGGTTCCTCCCCGACTTCGTCTGTCAGATCGTCGGCGCTCGTCCGCGGGCACGGCGTGTCGCGGCATCCTGACAGACAGAGTCGGGGAGCAGTCGGGGAGGACCCGGGCGGGCGGGGGCGGTGGGGGCCGGCCGGATGCCGGGTCGGCGTATGCCGGTGGGTCAGGTTCGGTCGGCGAGGTTGTCGGGGCCGAACGCCTGGGGCAGGACCTCGGTCATCGGGAGGACTCCCTCGGGCGTCATGAGCAGGGTGTCCGGCGTGCCGCACTCCCAGAGCAGCTGGCGGCAGCGACCACAGGGCATGAGGGTCGCGCCCGCGCCGTCGACGCACCACACGGCGACGAGCGAGCCACCACCGGTCGCGTGCAGCTCGGACACCATGCCGCACTCGGCGCAGAGGGTGGCGCCGTACGCGGCGTTCTCGACGTTGCAGCCGGACACGACGCGGCCGTCGTCGACGAGGCCCGCGACCCCGACGGGGAACCGGCTGTAGGGCGCATAGGCGAGGCCCGTCATCCGCACCGCCTCGACCCGCAGGACCTCCCAGTCGATGCCGTCACTCATGGGTGGCCTCCACGGTGCCGTGCCGGTGACCGACACCGCTGCGCCGGAGCACGGCGACCGAGGCGAGCAGCCGGGCCCCGAGGGTGATGACGTCCTCGTCGACGACGAGGTCGCCCTGGTGGAGGTCGAACGTGGGCCCGCCGTGGGTGCGCGTGCCGAGCCGCGCCATGGCGCCCGTCGTGTGCGCGAGGTACCAGGAGAAGTCCTCGCCGCCGAGCGACTGCGACGTCGGCACGGGGTGCATGCCACCCGCCAGCGAGGCGAGCCGGAAGACCTCGATGCCGTCGGCGGTGTTGACGACCGGTGGCACGCCCTTGACCCGCTCGACCTTCGCCTGGACGCCGTAGGGCTGGACGACGGCGTGCACGATCTCCTCGAGCAGCGGCCCCACGGTGAGCCACGCCTGGGCGTCGAGCATCCGCAGCGTGCCGAGGCACTCGCCGGTGGACGGGATGACGTTCGGCGCACGCCCCGCGCTGATGGTCCCCCAGACGAGGGCGGCGCCGGCGCGCGGGTCGAGCCGCCGGGAGAGCGCGGCCGGCACGTCGGTGACGACCTTGGCGAGCGCGAAGGTGAGGTCCTCGGTGAGCTGCGGTCGCGAGGTGTGGCCGCCCCGACCGTGCAGCGACACCGTGACCTGGTCGCAGGCCGCGGTCAGCGGACCCTCGCGCAGGCCGACCTCGCCGACGTCGAGGCTCGGGTCGCAGTGCACGGCGAAGACCGCGTCGACGCCGTCGAGCGCGCCTGCGGTGATGGCGTCGTGGGCCCCCCCGGGCATGATCTCCTCGGCGGCCTGGAAGATCCCCCGCACCGCGATCCCGCGCTCGACGAGGGCGGGCTCGCACGCCTTGAGCGCGAGCAGCGCCCCGACGAGCGCGCTGACGTGCACGTCGTGCCCGCACGCATGGCACACGCCGGGCGTGCGCGAGGAGAAGTCGAGGCCGGTGCGCTCCCGGACCGGGAGGGCGTCCATGTCGGCCCGGAGCGCCACCCGGCGCGAGGCGTCGGGGGGGCCGACGTCGGCGATCAGGCCCGTGCCGGGAAGCAGGCGGACGCCGACCCCTGCTTGGTCGAGGCGGCGGGCCACGCGCTCGGTCGTGCGCGACTCCTCGCGGGACAGCTCCGGATGGGCATGGAGGTCCCGCCGGATGTCGATCAGCTCTGCTGCCAGTGAGGAGATGCGCTCGCCGATGGCGGCGAGAAGGGCATCGTCGTTCATCAGGCGCCCGAGTCTACTCGTCCGGGAGCAGCGCCCGGGCGAGCATCCGGCATCCGTCGGGGAGGCCTTCGACACCGTCGACCACGGCCGGATGCCGTGCCGGCGGCTCAGGTGCGAGCCGCCTTGTACGCCTCCCAGCGCGCGGCCATGCCGTCCATCTCGCGCTGGATGAACTCGAGGAACTCCACCGACAGCTGCATGCGCTGCCCGGCGCGGCTGTCCTCGCCCACTGCCGACCGCGCCTCGCCGAGGGCAGCCAGGATGGGGGCGTAGATCTGGTCCTTCTGCATGAGCACGTCGTGCCAGGCGTCGTCCATGACGACGAAGACGTCCCGGCGCGACCCGCGCTCCCGCTCGCGCCGGATCATCCGCACCTGGCCGAGGTAGCGCACGGCGCCCGAGATCGCGGCCGGGCTCACCTGGAGCAGGGACGCCAGCTCGGATGCCGTGAGCCGCCCCTCGTCCGTCGCGAGCAGCGCGGCGAAGACGCGAGCGGGCAGGCGGGCCAGCCCCGCCTCGGCGAGGGACCCGCCGAGGCGCTCGACGACCTCCTGGAGCCGCGACGGGGACGTGCCGGGGGGCGTGCTGGCGGAGGCGCCGGTGGAGGTGGTGCCGGTGGGCGAGGTGCCGGCGGGTGCCATAGCCGAAGGTTACAACAATTCACAAACTTCTGAAACAGGCGTAGCGTGGCGGGCATGAGCGATGTCATCTCCGTGTCCGGGCTCCACAAGTCCTTCGGCAGCACGGTCGCCCTCGACGGCCTCGACCTCACGATCCGCGAGGGCGAGGTGCACGGCTTCCTCGGGCCCAACGGGGCCGGCAAGTCGACGACCATCCGGATCCTGCTCGGGCTGCTCCGCGCCGACCGCGGCTTCGCCAACGTCCTGGGCCGCGACCCGTGGCACGACGCGACCGAGCTGCACCGGCAGCTCGCCTACGTGCCCGGCGACGTCGTCCTCTGGCCGAGCCTGACCGGCGGCGAGGTCATCGACCTCCTGGGGCGGCTGCGCGGGGGCATCGACGAGGACCGGCGCCGGCGTCTCGTCGACCGGTTCGAGCTCGACGAGTCCAAGCGCGGCAAGGCGTACTCGAAGGGCAACCGCCAGAAGGTCGCCCTCGTCGCCGCGCTCGCCAGCGACGTGCCCCTCCTCGTCCTCGACGAGCCGACCGCCGGCCTCGACCCGCTCATGGAGCAGGTCTTCCAGGACGAGCTGGCGGCGCTGCGCGACCAGGGCCGGACGACCCTGCTGTCGAGCCACATCCTCAGCGAGGTCGAGCAGGCCTGCGACCGCGTCAGCATCGTGCGCGCGGGTCGCATCGTCGACTCGGGCAGCCTCGCGGACCTGCGGCACCTCACCCGCACCCGCGTCCACGCGGTCCTTCGCGACACGCCCACCGTCGTCGAGGCCGAGGCGTGGCCGGGCACGCACGACGTCAGCATCGAGGGTGGCGAGCTGCGGTGCTCCGTCGACGCGGCGAACCTCGGCGACGTCGTCGCGACCCTCAGCCACCACGGCGTCGAGGGACTCACGTGCCAGCCGCCCACGCTCGAGGAGCTGTTCCTCGCCCGATACCAGGCGCAGCCGGCATGAGCGCCGCCACCGCTCCGACCGTGCCGACCGGCCCGGCTGCCGTCCGCATCCCCTGGGGGACCAGGCTGGCCGGGTTCGGCGACCTGTTCCGGCTCGCCGTGCGCCGTGACCGCATCCTCGTGCCGAGCAGCGTGCTCGGCCTCGTGGTGCTCGCCGTGGGGTCCGCCCAGGCGACCCTCGCGCTCTACCCCGACGACATCTCCGCCGCGAACGGCCTGGCCAGCGTGCTGTCGAACCCGTCGGTCATCGCCCTCTACGGCCCGATCTCGTCGCCCACCGCCGACGCGCTCGCGGTGTTCAAGACGGTGATGATGGGCGCCTTCCTCACGGCGGTGCTCGGGTTCGTCGTCGTCCGCCGGCACACGCGCACCGAGGAGGACGAGGGCCGCCTCGAGCTCCTCGGCGCGGGTGTCGTCGGCCGGTGGGCGCCGCTCAGCGCCGCCGTGACCCTCGCGACCATCGCCGTCGTGGCAGCCGGCGTGCTGTCCGGTGCCGGGCTGGCCGCGCTCGGGATGGACGCCACCGGCAGCGTCGCCTTCGCGGTCGCATGGCTCACGGCCGGGCTCGCGATGGTCGGCGTCACCGCCGTGATCGTGCAGCTCTCGTCGACGACCCGAGGTGCCGCGGGCCTCGGGTTCGGGTTCCTCGGCGCCATGTACGCCCTTCGAGCGGTCGCCGACTCCGAGGACCCGGGCACCTTCGTGCACGGCCTGGGCTGGCTGTCGCCGCTGGGCTGGGCGGGCCGCGTCGAGCCCTACGGGGCGGACCGGACGTGGCTGCTCCTCCTCGGGGTGCTCACCCTCGTCGTGGGGTTCGCCGGGGGGCTTGCGGTCTTAGACCGGCGCGACCTCGGTGCCGGCATCATCCCCGTCCGCAACGGGCGCCGCCGCGCTCGGCGCCTCCTCGCCGGGCCGTTCGCCCTCGTGACCCGCCTGGCCCGGGGCACGATCATCGGCTGGACCGTGGGCATGGTGCTCGGCGGTGTGGTCGTCGGCTCGCTGCTCGGCTCGGTGGCCGAGATGGTGAGCGACCCCGCCATCCAGGACCTGCTCGAGAGCCTCGGTGGCACCACCGGCACGGTCGCCGACGTCTACGTCGCCACCGAGGTCCACTTCATGTCGGCCGCCCTCGCTGCCGCGGGCATCGCCCTGGTGCTCCGCCTCGTCGGGGCCGAGCGGTCGGGGCTGGGTGAGGTCGTGCTCTCGACCCCGACCAGCCGCGTCCGGTGGTTCGGAGCGCACGTCGGCCTCCCGGTGGTCCTCACCACAGCGCTGATGGCCCTGCTCGGTGCCGTGGTCGGAATCGTGGGCCCCGCCGCGACCGCGGAGGCCCCGTCGCTCGGCGCCTCGGTCGGAGCCACCCTCGCCGCGCTCCCGGTCGTCTGGGTCATGATCGGGGTGGCCGCAGCGCTGGCGGGAGCCCTACCACGGTTCGCGCCGTTCTCGTGGGGCGTGCTGCTCGTGACGTTCATGGTCACCGAGATCGGCCCGCTGACGACGCTGCCCCAGTGGGTGATCGACCTCTCCCCCTTCACCCACCTGTCGCCGCTGCCGGGGGGCTCCTTCGAGACGCTGTCCGCCGCTGTGCTGACCGCCATCGCAGTCGCCCTGGTGCTCGTCGGGCTCTTCGCCTACCGCAGTCGCGACGTCACCTGACGGAGGAGCCCCGCCGACCCTGCACGGGCCGGGCGGGGAACGTCCACCGCAGTCGAAAGCCGGAAAGTCGTCCTCACCCGCGAGGGCGCGGACGTCGACACCGAGGGCTCACTCGGATGACGGCCTGGTCGGGGTACGCGCGCGACGGACGGGTGAGCTCAGGTCAGGTCGGTGCGACCCTGCTCCTTGAGGGCGTCGACGACGCGCTTGACGTCCTGAGCCCGCGCGAGCGTCGTGACGAGCACGGCGTCGGGCGTGTCGACGACGACGACGTCCTCGAGGCCGACCACCGCCACGCGCCGGCCGCCGGTGGCCACGACGACCCCGCCGGCGTCGATCGCCACCACGTCGCCGGCATCACCCAGCACCCGCAGGTGGCCCGCGTCGCCCTCGCCGTCCCCACCCGGCCCGGATGCCGGGAGCAGGGTGGCGAGGCTCGCGAAGTCGCCGACGTCGTCCCACGCGAAGGGCGCGGGCACGACGACGACGCGGCCGGCATCCGCCGCAGGCTCGGCGACGGCGTGGTCGATGGCGATCTTCGTCAGACCGGGCCACACCTCCGCGAGGCGGGACGGGTCCGCCGCGATCGACCGGAGCCCGCGGGCCAGCTCGGGGTGCCACTGCTGGAGCAGGTCGAGCAGCATGGTCGCCCGGACCACGAACATCCCTGCGTTCCAAAGAAACTCGCCAGACGCGACATAGCGTGCCGCCCGTTCGGCATCCGGCTTCTCGACGAACTCGACCGCGTGCAGCGCGGTGGCTGCACCCGACAGCGGCTCCCCGGCGCGGATGTAGCCGAAACCCGTGGCGGGTGAGGTCGGCTCGATGCCGATGGTCACGAGGTGACCGTCGCGGGCCACCTCGACGGCCTCGCGGATGACGGTCTCGAACGCCGCCTGGTCGGGGATCACGTGGTCGGCCGCGAACGAGCCGACGACGGCCTGCGGGTCGCGGCGCTCGACGACGGCGGCGGCGAGGCCGATCGCGGCCATCGAGTCACGCGGTGACGGCTCGGCCAGCACCTGGTCGGGGCGGAGGCCGGGCAGCTGGGCGAGCACTGCATCCGCGTGCGCGACGCCGGTCACGACGACGACCCGCTCCCCCGTCAGCGGGTGGAGGCGGTCGACCGTGGCCTGGAGCAGCGACCGGCCGGTGCCGGTGAGGTCGAGGAGGAACTTGGGGTGGGCCGCACGGCTCAGCGGCCACAACCGCGTGCCGGCGCCCCCCGCGGGGACGACCGCCCAGAACCCGGGGATGCCGGGCTCGGGTCGCGTCTCCATCAGGTCACCCGGCCGGCAGTGCCGGGACCTCTCCCCCGAGGGGGAAGGAGTCCTCGACCCGCCAGACCCCGTCGAGGGCCTGGTGGTAGAGCTCCACCGTCGTGACGGGGAACGCGCAGCGGAAGTCGGAGAGCGACTCGAAGGCCCGGTCGAGCGCGGGTTCGTCGAGGTGGTGGGCCACCGTGACGTGCGGGTGGTACGGGAAGTCCAGGGGGCGCGCGACGGGGCCGGAGCGCACCGCGCGCTCGAGGGCCTCGCAGTTCGAGATCCCACGGGAGACCTGCACGAAGACGACGGGCGAGATCGGCCGGAAGGTGCCCGTGCCGGACAGGACCATCTCGAACGGCGCCAGCGTCGACGCCACGTGGCGCACGTGGCCGAGGAAGCCGTCCATGACGTCGGCGGGGATGACCGTCGGCGGCATCAGGGTCACGTGCGGGGGGATGGCGGCGGCCATCGGGTCCCCGAACGCCTCCCGGGCACTCTGGAGCGCGGACGACCAGGGCTCGGGAACGGTGACGGCGACGCCGTGGTGCGGCATGGGTCGGGACCCTACCGCCTCGCGGGCAGCAGGCCGACAGCCGCGCGCACGCGGGTCATCGTGGCCTCGGCGATGACCGTCGCGCGCTCGGCTCCCCTCACCAGCACCCGGTCGAGCTCGGCCGGGTCGTCGAGCAGCTCGGCCATCCGGGTGCGGAAAGGGGCCACGGCATCCACGACGACCTCGACCACGGCCTTCTTGAGGTCGCCGTACCCCCGGCCGGCGAACTCTGCCTCGACCTCGGCGACCGGCGTGCCCGACAGGACCGAGTGGATGACGAGGAGGTTGGAGACACCGGGCTTGGTCTCGGGGTCGTAGCGCACCTCGGCCTCGGTGTCGGTGACGGCCGAACGGATCTTCTTGGCGATCTTCGAGGGGTCGTCACTGAGGAGCACGAGCCCCCTGTCGGACGAGGTCGTGCCACTCATCTTCGACGTGGGCTCCTGGAGGTCCATGATCTTCGCGGACGCCTTGAGGATGTAGGGCTCCGGCACGGTCAGGACGTCGCCGAACCGGGTGTTGACCCGCTCGGCCAGGTCCCGGGTGATCTCGAGGTGCTGGCGCTGGTCCTCACCCACGGGGACGTAGGCCGCGTCGTACATGAGGATGTCCGCGGCCATGAGGACGGGGTACGTGAACAGGCCCACGTTGGCGTTCTGGCCCTTGGACACCTTGTCCTTGTACTGCGTCATCCGGCTCATCTCGCCCATCGCCGTCTGGCAGGAGAGCACCCACCCGAGCTCGGCGTGCTGCGGCATGTGGCTCTGGCAGAAGATCGCCGACGTCTCGGGGTCCACCCCGGCGGCGATGTACTGGGCCGCGGTCACGCGGGTGCGGCGGCGCAGCACCTCCGGGTCCGTCGGCACCGTGAGCGCGTGGAGGTCGGCCACGAAGTAGTAGGCGTCGAAGTCCTGCTGCAGGCCCACCCAGTTGACCAGGGCGCCGATGTAGTTGCCGAGGTGGAGCGAGTCGCTCGTCGGCTGCATCCCCGAGAGGATGCGCGGGCGTGCGGACGCTGGCGGTGCGGCGGTGGACATGGCGCACATTGTGTCAGCATGCCCGGCGCCTAGACTCACGGCCGTGCCCGGGCTCGCCGACCTCCACCGCACCGTCTTCGGACGGTCGCCCGCCGGCATCTGGTCGGCGCCGGGGCGGGTGAACCTCATCGGCGAGCACACCGACTACAACGCGGGGCTCGTGCTGCCCATCGCCCTCCCCCACCGCACGTATGCCGCGTGCTCGCCGCGCGACGACGACCTCCTCCGCGTCCACTCGCTGCAGGCGGGCGAGACCGTCGAGGTGCACCTCGGGGAGGTGGGGCCGGGTCGGCCGGCGGGCTGGACGGCATACGTCGCCGGTGTGCTGTGGGCACTGCGAGCCGACGGCCACGACGTCCGGGGCCTGGAGGTGACGGTCGACAGCGAGGTCCCCGTCGGCGCCGGGCTGTCGAGCTCGGCCGCCCTCGAGTGCGCCGTGGGTGCGGCGGTGAGCGACCTCTCCGGACTGGGGCTGCTCGAGGACGACGCGGGCCGCGCCAGGCTGGCGAGGGCCTGCGTGCGGGCCGAGAACGACATCGCCGGTGCCCCCACCGGGGGGATGGACCAGTCCGCGTCGCTGCTCTGCCGGCCGGACCACGCCCTCCTGCTCGACTGCCGCAGCGGGGCGACCGAGCACGTGCCCTTCGACCTGGCGTCCCGGGGCAGCGCGGGCCATGGGGCCGGGGATGCCGGCGGTCACGTGCTGCTCGTCACCGACACGCGGGCAGAGCACACCCTCAACGACGGCCAGTACGCCGAGCGCCGGGCGGCCTGCGAGCGCGCGGCGGCGGAGCTGGGGGTGGAGACGCTCCGCGACGTCGACCCGGACGACCTGGCGGCAGCCCTCGACCGCCTGCCAGACGAGGTGGTGCGACGCCGCGCGCGCCACGTCGTGACGGAGATCGCGCGGGTCCGGGAGGCGGTGGCCGCCCTCCGGAGGGAGGACCTCGGTGACGTCGGACGGCTGTTCGACGCCTCGCACGCCTCGCTGCGCGACGACTACGAGGTGAGCTGCGCGGAGCTCGACGCCTCGGTGGAGGCCGCCCGGTCGGCCGGGGCCCTGGGTGCCCGGATGACCGGTGGCGGCTTCGGCGGGTCGAGTATCGCGCTGCTTCCCGTGGCGGCCGTCGACGAGGCACGCGGGGCGATCCAGGACGCGTTCGCCGCGCGCGGGTGGCGGGCGCCGCAGTCGTTCGCCGTGACGGCCGGATCCGCAGCCCGCCGCGACTCCTGACCCCGGGCCCGGCTCCCAACTTTCCCGCCCGATGCCGGAACCCTCAGGTTCGCAGGGGTCTGAAGGGCTGCTGACCTGAAGGTCCCGGGATCGGGCGAGAAAGCTGGGGCCGCCGGCGGCGGGGGCGGTTCAGGGGTCGTAGGTCACCGAGGCCGGCGCGTGGTCGCTCCAACGCTGGTCGTATGCCGCGGCACGGCCGTCACCGGGC
The DNA here is from genome assembly GCA_035703305.1 of Ornithinibacter sp. Classification (GTDB taxonomy): domain Bacteria; phylum Actinomycetota; class Actinomycetes; order Actinomycetales; family Dermatophilaceae; genus Fodinibacter. Next base: position 37,082 of record DASSYJ010000077.1, read on the forward strand.
ACCCGCCACCGACTCCCCGGACCGCCCGGACGATGCACCGGCCACCTTCGATAGCCTGACGAACAGCGCCCCCTCGACCGCCGACATCACCGGAGATGCCCCATGGCCACGATCATCTACACGCTCACCGACGAGGCCCCGATGCTGGCCACGTACTCGTTCCTCCCGGTGGTGCAGGCGTTCGCGTCCTCGGCCGGCGTCGACGTCGAGACGCGCGACATCTCCCTCGGAGGCCGCATCCTGGCGCTGTTCCCCGACCACCTCACCCAGGACCAGCGCATCGGTGACGCGCTCGGCGAGCTCGGCGAGCTGGCCACGACTCCCGAGGCGAACATCATCAAGCTTCCGAACATCTCGGCGTCGATGCCGCAGCTCAAGGCGGCGATCAAGGAGCTCCAGGGCCAGGGGTATGCGCTTCCGGACTACCCGGACGACCCGCAGACCGACGAGGAGCTCGACGTGCGCGCCCGCTACGACAAGGTCAAGGGCAGCGCGGTCAACCCGGTGCTGCGCGAGGGCAACTCCGACCGACGGGCGCCGGCCGCCGTGAAGAACTACGCGCGCACCCACCCCCACTCGATGGGCGCGTGGTCCGGCGACAGCAGGACCCGGGTCGCGACGATGGGCCACGACGACTTCCGGTCCAGCGAGCAGTCGGTCGTCCTCGGGGGCGACGACACCCTGACGATCCGCCACGTCGCCACCGACGGCACGACGACGGTGCTCAAGGACGGCCTCGGCGTGCTCGAGGGCGAGGTGGTCGACGCCACCGTCATGCGCGCCGCCGCGCTCGACGCCTTCCTACGTGAGCAGATCGCCCGCGCCAAGGCGGATGACGTCCTCTTCTCGGTCCACCTCAAGGCGACCATGATGAAGGTCTCCGACCCGATCATCTTCGGCCACGTCGTGCGCGCGTTCCTGCCCGAGGTGTTCGAGCGCTACGGCGCCGACCTCGAGGCGGCAGGCCTCTCCCCCAACAACGGTCTCGGCGGCATCCTCGACGGCCTGTCCGCCCTCCCCAACGGTGACGAGATCAAGGCAGCGATCGACAGGGGGCTCGCCGACGGCCCGCGCCTCGCGATGGTCAACTCCGACAAGGGCATCACCAACCTGCACGTGCCGAGCGACGTCATCGTCGACGCGTCGATGCCGGCGATGATCCGCACGTCCGGCCACATGTGGGGGCCCGACGGCGAGGAGCACGACACCCTCGCCGTCATCCCCGACAGCTCGTATGCCGGGGTCTACCAGGCCGTGATCGACGACTGCCGCGCGCACGGCGCCTTCGACCCGACGACCATGGGGTCGGTGCCCAACGTCGGCCTGATGGCGCAGAAGGCCGAGGAGTACGGCAGCCACGACAAGACCTTCGAGATCCCGTCCGACGGCCGCGTCGAGGTCG
>DASSYJ010000101.1:0-6733 GCA_035703305.1 Ornithinibacter sp.
GGTCGTGGAGGACCCGGTGGCGCCGCAGGTGGTGGGGTTCGCGCTGGGCCAACGGAGGAGCCACGGGTCGCCGCTGCTCCTGACGCTCCACAGCCAGGCTCTCCATACCTCGGGTGGTATACCGCCACCTGATGAATAGCAGCACCGCCCCCGAGCATCGGGCATCTTCCCGGCGCGTCCTATCCACGGCTCTCAGCCCGTCCGTGCTGCTCACAGGCCCGCCAGTCCAGCCCCCTACGGCCGGGAAGTCGGTAGCCGCTCCGCCAGGCACGCCTGCAAGCACTGCGCCGGCAGCGCCGGACCGCGCGCCGGAGGGCCGGACCGCGCGCCGGGAGCGCCGGACCCGCGCGCCGGCCGTCAGCGTCCCGCGGTGCGGAGGTCCTGTGACACCCTCGCGAGAACCCGTTCCACGAGGTCGGTGAGCACCGCGACGTCGCCCTCCTCCAGGGCGTCGAAGACCAGTCGCCGCACGGTCCGCACGTGGTGTGGTGCGGCCGCCTCGATGGCGCGGCGGCCGGCATCCGTCAGGACGACGAATGCACCGCGGCCGTCGTCCACGCAGTCCTCGCGGTCCACGAGACCGCGGCGCTGCATCCGGGCGACGTGGTGCGACAGCCGGCTCCGCTCCCAGCTGAGCGACCGGGCGAGCTCGCTGACGCGGATTCGGCCGTCGTCGGCCTCGGTCAGCCGGACGAGAACGTCGAAGTCTGGCAGGGACAAGCCGGCATCCGCCTGGAGGTCGCGGTGCAGGGCCGCAGGAAGGGCTGCATTGAGGGCGAGCCAGCCGCGCCACAGCCGTTGTTCCTCAGCCGAGAGCCACGGGGTGTCGTCCACGCCATCAGACTAGCGGAATAGTTGACGCATCACCTAAGTTGAGCACCCTGACCGTGCCACGTCACCCACCCCGGTGGCTGCGGCCGCCCCGAGCGGCCTGAGGAGAGGGAAGCCCACATGAGCACCACGACCCCCGCGATCGACGTCCGACGTGCGGCGGACCGCTACGCCAGCCGCTGGTCGTGGCTCGACTCGAAGCACTCCTTCTCCTTCGGCCCTCACTACGACCGTGCGAACACCCACCACGGGCTGCTCCTCGTCAACAACGACGACGTCGTCGACCCGGGCACGGGGTTCGAGACGCACCCGCACCGCGACATGGAGATCGTCACCTGGGTGCTGCAGGGATCTCTCGTGCACCAGGACTCCACGGGACACAACGGCGTCATCTATCCCGGTCTGGCACAGCGGATGAGCGCCGGCAGCGGCATCCTCCACTCCGAGAAGAACGACTCGTGGCGGCTTGGCGGCGAGACCCACGACGACCCGGTCCACTTCGTCCAGATGTGGGTCGTACCGGACGAGGACGGCATCGCGCCGGGGTACGAGCAGCTCGAGATCGAGGACTCCCGCCTGAAGGGCGGCCTCGTCCCCGTCGCCTCGGGGATGAGCAAGCACGCCGGCGACACCGCCATCCGGATCAGGAACCGGTATGCCGCGTTGCTCGCCGCCCGCCTCTCACCCGGCCAGGTGGTCGAGCTGCCCGAGGCGCCGTTCCTGCACCTCTTCGTGCCTCGGGGTGGGGTGACCCTCGAGGGTGCGGGCCCTCTCGGCACCGGGGATGCCGTGCGCCTCACCGCCACCGGTGGGCAGAAGGTCACCGCGACCGAGGCGGCCGAGGTCCTCGTGTGGGAGATGCACGCGTCGATCGCGGCCTGACGGGCGCTGAGCGGGTGTCCGTCAGCGCCGGATCAGGTCGAGCTCCTCGTCGACCACGGGGTCTCCCAGCGCCCGTCCCGGCGCCACGTCCAACCCTGCCGCGATGCCGCGGGCGACCGCGGCGTGCACGGCGCACGCCCGCACCCAGGCCGACCTCCAGACATCGCCGCGGTCCTCGACCATGTCGCGGAGGACGGCGGACGGGTCGCTCTCGACGACACCGGCGCCGGTGGCGGCCCGCAGGCGGCGCAACCGGTCGGCCGGGGATGGTCCCGGGTCCACGACCGGTGTCACCTTGCCGGCCTCCGCCGACCCCAGGAGGACGTCGAGGGCCTCGACCGCGAGTGGCGCCGGGCCATCGGTTGCGAGCAGCCCCGCGGTCACCGGCGCCAACCGGTCGCGCCCGTGCCGGGCCACGAGGGCCGCGACCACGCGGTCGCGCAGGAGGTCCATCTCGTCGGCGAGCGCCACCCGGAGGGGGCCGTCGCCCTCGGCCGGCACGTCGATCGGGTCCCCCGAGCGCGACGGGAAGCGTTCGCCACCGAGCGCCACGACAGCGCCGAGCACCCGCAGGGCGTGCTCGAGGTCGTCGCCGAGCACGGCATCGAGCACCTGCGCACCTTCGGGGGACACCGGCCCGGGCCGCGCCAGGCGCTCCAGCACGACGAGACCGACCTCTCGGTCGGGGTGCCCAGCCCACTTCAGGAGGATCTCGTCGCCCGTCGGGGTCATCGTCCTGATGGCTCGCACGAGCCGGGTCGCACGGCGCGCCTCGGCGGACTCGGGTCCTCCGAACGCGGCCCGCTGGAGGACCTGGTCGGTCGCCCGCAGCGTCGCGTCCCCGAGGCGCCCGACGGCGTCGCACGCGGAGATCGTCGTCAGCGGGTCGTCGACGGCCCGGATCACCGCCGGCACGAGCGCGTGGTCGCCCTCCTGGACGGCGTCGAGGGCCGCGGACCGGACCTCGGGGGCCTCGTCGGCGAGCAGCCGCTCGACGATCCACAGCCGGTCCGACTCGTCGAGCACCCGTGCGGCGTGGGCGGCCCGCACCCGGACGGCGGGGTCGTCGTCGAGGGCGGCCTCCCGCACCTCCTCCTCGAGCCGGGCCGGGGCGGCCTTGTCCCCCGAGGACGCCAGCGCCTCGAGGGCCGAGAGCCGCACCTCCACCCGGGAGTCGCCGGCGAGCACCTCGAGCTCCTCGACGAGCGCCGGAGCCGCCAACGCCGACACGAGCTCGAGACCCAGCCGCGCGGACCTGGGGTCGGGGCTCTCGAGCAGCTGCCCGGCCGCCACCAGGTCGTCGCCCGTCCCCTCCACCTGGGTCGTCGGCACGAGCAGCCGGTGCTGCCGCAGCGCGTCGACGAGGGCCGGACCGTACGAGCGGTAGAGGAGCACGCCGACCCAGACCCACACGGCGCTCACGACCGTCGTCGTCACGATGAGCGCGGGTAGCGACCAGGGCAGGGCGTTGAGCACGATGACGAGGACGCCGGACACGGCGATGGCCACCGGGACCCCCATCCCCTCGATGGTGGCCTGCGCCGAGAGCCGCGTCCGCTCGGGGAGCACCTGGTACATCGCGTTGATCGACGTGCGGGTCGTGCCGTCGGTCAGGGCGATGTCGAGGATGCGAGCGGTCGACACCATGACGAGCAGGGCGACCGACGCACTGCCGGTCACGGCGAGGACGGCGATCATCCCGACCGCGCACACCGTGAGGACCGCAGGGTTGATCGCGATGCCCAGCCTGAGCCCGAAGCGACGCATGAGCGGGCCGGCCACGACCGCGAGGAACACGATGCTCACGACGTTCATCACGGCGGTGTAGCCGGCGATGAAGCGCGCCAGGTCCGCAGCCCCCTCGAACTGCGCGGCCGCCCGGTCGAGCACGAGGTACTCCGAGAGCTGGCTCGACAGGGCCGCGAGCACCTGGTAGCCGAGGATGAGCCCGACGAACCGGGTCGCCAGCAGCTGACGGATGCCGGGAGCCGCGTCGGCATCCTGGTCCGGCCCGCCGACCGGCGGCGTCGGCGCGGTGGGGTCGACGGCCAGGAACGCGGCATACCGGATGCCGGTGACGAGGACCAGTGCGGCGAAGGCCGCCTGCGCGAGGGCCGTGACGAGCAACAACCCCTCTGTGCGCCCGAGGAGGCCGACCAGCGGCGCAGCGACGAGGCCGCCGATGATCGCGCCCACCGGGAACCCGGCCATGATCCGGGGGAACCTCTCCTTGATGCCGGCGATGTCGAGGATCCGTCCGGCCTGGGCGCCGATGAAGACGAAGCCGAGCTGGATGAGGATCGGGAACATGACGAGCAGGGGTGCCGAGACCCAGGCGGCGTCACCGTCGCCGGCCACGACCCACGTGGCGAGGAACACGACCGCGACCGAGGTCAGCACGACGACGGCGATGCGGACGAGGTTGTAGCTCTGCGCCATGCGCGCGATGAGAGCGGAGACCAGCGCGCCGGCAGCGCCGATGACGATGTAGGTGACGGGGAGCCACTCGGGGCCGTAGGCGTCGAGGAACATCGCGTTCGCGACGACGCCGAGCAGGGCGGCGACGAGCCCGAACAGCACGGACTGGGCCGTCAACCAGTAGACGGCCCCGCGGCCCGGCTTCGGCGTGCGGTCGGTCACCGTGGGCGGCTGCTCCGGATCATGCGGACGAGCGAGGTGATGACCCCTCTGGCCAGCTCGGGACGGTCGGCGAACAGCTCGTCGAGCACGGCCTTGTCGATGCGGAGGAGCAGGGTCGGCTCCAGGGCGGTGACCGACGCCGAGCGGGGCTCCGGCGCGAGGGCCGCGAGCTCGCCCACGGTCGCGCCCTCGTCGAGGGTGCGCAGGGTGCGTTCTCCGTCACGGGCGACGAGGCGCCCCCGGACGACGGCGTACAGGTGGTCCTCGACTGCTCCCTGCTCGATGACGACCTCGTCGGCGGCGACCTCGACCTCGCTGGCGCGCATGGCGAGGGCCGCCAGGGTGCGGCCGGGCACCTCGGCGAAGAGCGGAACCCTCTGGAGGGCAACCACCCGTTCGATGGTCGTCATCGTCATGTGCCTGCCCCCTTCGAGGTGAGCTGTGCCCGAAGGTGCTCGGGACGGAGCGGCCGTAGCCACGACCGAACATACAGCGGCCCGGGGACCATGAGGACCTCGACCTGCTGCTTGGCGACGACGTCGCTGTTCCGGCCCGCCCGGCGGACGGCGCCGGTCGTGCCCACCGGGATCCACGGGTGGAGCGGAGACGGCGAGTACCCGCCCCCCGGTCGCACCTGCAACCCCTCCCCCATGGGCACGTACACGAACGCCGGCGGTGACCCGTTCTCGAGGAGCAGCTCGCCCGGTGCGATGGTCGCGTGCCCGACCTCGAGGAACGCCGCCTCGCGGTCGATCCCCCCGGTGTCGGTCCCGTGCTCCGCCAGGCGGGCGAGGGCCTCGTCGGCGAGGTCGCCCCACGCGTCGACACGTTCGGCGTGGTCGAAGCGATGGCGTTCGAGGGGCGCGGCGCCCTCGACGTCGTCGACGACTCGGAGGCGAGTGCCGACCTCGGGGTCGACGTCGCGAAGGACGTCACCGACGAGGTCGGCGAAGGGTGGGTGGTCGTCGGGGCGCTCGAGCTGCACGAGGATGTCGTCTGCCCGCTTCGTGGGGGGCGGTAGGCCCCGTGCGGGCAGGCTCCCGAAGCTCGGGATGACGTCCGTCTGGATGTCCAGCACGGCATTCGCCACACTCTCGGCGGCTCTCCTGGCCGCCGTGCGGTCACCGAACGCCCCTCGGTGGAAGGCGAACCGGAGGTCCCCACGGGGCGTCACCGATGCCATCCGGATGTTCGCCTCGCCTGCGGAACGGCGGTTGTCGTACGTCACGAGGTAGGCCGCTCGACCGTCGCGCGGTCGGAGCGTGCAGAGGGCACCCCCGGTGCGCGCGTCGAAGAACACCTCGAAGCCGCCGGACGTGCGCAGCGCCGTGCCTCGCTGACGCAGGACGTCCGCGGCACGCAGTGCCCGCACGGCGTCGACGACGTCGTCGGCCAGCTCCGCCTGGGGGCCGTGGGAGGCCGTGAGCCAGGCGTACGCGTCGGGTCGGGAAGGATGCCGGATGCCGGGAGACGAGTCGGTGCGCGGCCGGGCCGGGCGCGCGGCGTCCGGGTGGGGGGCCGCCTCAAGGCTGGCCTCCTCGTCCGGTCCGGGACCCGGCCGCGCGGTGCGGCCGCCACCGCGAAGGACGTCCATCGGCGTGAAGACGAACCGGGTCATCAGGTCGCGCAGCGCCTCACGGTCGTCGAGGGCAGTAGCGGGCACGGTCGACTTGCTGTGTGCGGCTGAGAGGCTGAGCACCTCCCGGACGACGGTCTCGAGGGGGACGAGGAACGGGTCGACCTCGTGGACGGCGTCGAGGCTCCGGCGCACCGGGCCGGGTCCGAGCAGGTGGTCGACGAGAGGGGTCACCTCGTCGGCGAAGGCGACGTGCGCGGCATACAGGGCGTGCGTGCGCCGTCCGACCCTCGTGAAGTCGACCATGCCGACGTCGTGGAGGTAGGTGAGGGCGACCCCCCACATCTGGACGAGAGCGAGTCGGTCAGGCGGCCGGGCCGCGAGGAGGATGCCGTCGACCGTTTCGACGAGCGGCACGAGACCCGAGGCGACGTCACGGACGTGCACGACCCCGTGGTCGGCGAACATGGCGGGGTGCCGACCGGGGTCGTCGAGGAATGCGGGGTCCTCGCTGAGCACCTCGAGGCTCGCGGCAGCCTCGATGGGTCGCCAGAACGTCTCCTCGAGGTGTGTGCGCAGGGCTGGTGGCAGGTGGTCGTCGAGCACCGTCCACCGGTCTGCCTCCTCCATCCACAAACCCTCCCAGCCGGGTCGGCGGGATGCAACGACGGAGCGGCTTGGCGGGCGCCGCGCGGGGTGTGGGTGCCGGCGGGTTGGTCCGCCGAGGGCGTGGGCGTCGGGAGTGAGCGGGTCGCGAGGAGCCCGGTGGCCGACTGCGGTGGGCGCGGCGCCCGCGTAGACTGC
>DASSYJ010000115.1:0-8352 GCA_035703305.1 Ornithinibacter sp.
CGCAGCGGGAGGCGGTGCTGTGGAAGGTCGAGGGCCTTCCCGAGCGTGACCTACGGATGCCGCTGACCCCCTCGGGCACGAACCTCCTCGGCGTCGTGAAGCATCTCGCCGGCGTCGAGGCGGAGTACTTCGGTGTCTGTATCGGCGATCCCTGGCCCGAGCCGATGGCCTTCTGGGCCGAGGACGCAGAGCCCAACGACGACATGTGGGCCACCGAGGACGAGTCACCGGAGCAGGTGCTCGACCTCTACCGGCGGGTCACCGCGTGGGCCGACGAGCAGATCGGGCGCCGCCCCCTCGACGCGCCCGCCCACGTGCCGTGGTGGACGACGAGGGACACCGACCTCCACCACCTGCTCGTGCACATGGCCGTGGAGACCGCGCGCCACGCGGGACACCTCGACATCCTGCGCGAGCAGCTCGACGGCCGGCTCGGCTGGGCTCCGGCCCACCCGAACCTGCCCGACAACGCCGATGGGGCGTGGTGGGCGGCGTACGTCGAGCGCCTGCGTGGGATCGCCGAGCGCTCGTCGCCCGGGTAGGCCCCGGAGGGCGACAGTCGATCCGTCGCCCTGCCGGCGGCGGAGCCGCGCCCGACCGGCCACGGCGGGCGGGCGGCATCCAAGGTGGTGGGGTGCTACTTCTTGGTGGTCTGGGCCCCGGCGCCGTCGGAGGTGAGCGCGGCGATGAAGGCCTCCTGCGGCACCTCGACCCGGCCGACCATCTTCATCCGCTTCTTCCCCTCCTTCTGCTTCTCGAGGAGCTTGCGCTTGCGGGAGATGTCGCCGCCGTAGCACTTGGCGAGGACGTCCTTGCGGATGGCACGGATGTTCTCGCGGGCGATGACCCGCGCACCCACGGCCGCCTGGATGGGCACCTCGAACTGCTGGCGCGGGATGAGCTCCTTGAGCTTGCTCGCCATCATGACGCCGTAGGAGTAGGCGCGGTCCTTGTGGACGATGGCGGAGAACGCGTCGACGGTCTCGCCCTGGAGGAGGATGTCGACCTTGACGAGGTCGGCGACCTGGTCGCCGTCGGGCTCGTAGTCGAGCGAGGCGTACCCCCGGGTGCGCGACTTCAGCTGGTCGAAGAAGTCGAACACGATCTCCGCGAGCGGCAGCGTGTAGCGCATCTCGACGCGGTCCTCGGAGAGGTAGTCCATGCCGCGCAGCGTGCCCCGCTTGCCCTGGCAGAGCTCCATGATCGCGCCGATGAACTCGCTCGGCGCGAGGATCGTGGCGCGCACCTTGGGCTCACGGACCTCGGCGATCTTCCCGCCGGGGAACTCGCTGGGGTTGGTCACGACGACCTCGCTGCCGTCGTCCATCGTGACGTCGTAGACGACGTTGGGCTGGGTGGAGATGAGGTCGAGGTCGAACTCGCGCTCGAGCCGCTCGCGGACGATCTCGAGGTGGAGGAGCCCGAGGAAGCCGCACCGGAAGCCGAAGCCGAGCGCCACCGACGTCTCGGGTTCGTAGACGAGGGCCGCGTCGTTGAGCTTGAGCTTGTCGAGCGCCTCACGGAGGTCGGGGTAGTCCGACCCGTCGAGCGGGTAGAGGCCGGAGAAGACCATCGGCTTGGGGTCGCGGTAGCCACCCAGCGCCTCGGTGGCGGGCTTTCCGGCATTCGTCACGGTGTCACCGACGCGGCTCTGGCGCACGTCCTTGACCCCGGTGATGAGGTAGCCGACCTCGCCGACACCCAGCCCCTTGCCGGGCACCGGCTCGGGGGAGATGACACCGATCTCGAGCAGCTCGTGGGTCGCCCTCGTCGACATCATGACGATGCGCTCACGGGGGTTGAGGTTGCCGTCGATGACCCGGACGTAGGTGACGACCCCGCGGTAGGTGTCGTAGACCGAGTCGAAGATCATCGCGCGGGCCGGGGCGTCGGCGTCACCCGACGGCGCCGGGACCTGGCGCACGATCTCGTCGAGGAGCGGCTCCACGCCGGCGCCGGTCTTGCCCGACACCTTGAAGCAGTCGTCCGGCTCGCAGCCGATGAGGCCGGCGAGCTCCTCGGCGTACTTCTCCGGCTGGGCTGCCGGCAGGTCGATCTTGTTGAGCACGGGGATGATCGTGAGGTCGTTCTCCATCGCGAGGTAGAGGTTCGCGAGGGTCTGGGCCTCGATGCCCTGGGCCGCGTCGACGAGGAGCACGGCACCCTCGCAGGCGGCGAGGCTGCGGCTCACCTCGTAGGTGAAGTCGACGTGCCCCGGCGTGTCGATCATGTTGAGGATGTGCGGGGCGCCCTCGAGGTCCCACGGCATCCGCACCGCCTGGCTCTTGATCGTGATGCCGCGCTCGCGCTCGATGTCCATGCGGTCGAGGTACTGCGCGCGCATCGCCCGGTCGTCGACGACCCCGGTGATCTGGAGCATCCGGTCGGCCAGCGTCGACTTGCCGTGGTCGATGTGGGCGATGATGCAGAAGTTGCGGATCGCCTCCGGCGGCGTGGCGTGCGGCTGCAGCACGGTGCGGGCGCGGGGGGACACGAGCGGGTTGCTTCCTTGCGTGGACGACGGGAGCGGGGCTGGCGACCAGTCTCCCACGGCCACCACGCGCCGACCGCCACGGCAGTCGCCGCCGGCTCGCGGCCCGTGCGGCCCGTGCGGCCCGTGCGGCCCTCGCAGCCCCGCAGCCCTCGTCGCCCACGCCGGCCCCCGCGGCTTGCCTGCCTTGCGGGCCAGCCCGCCGGGAATCCAGTGGCGGCTGTCGGTGCCGACTCGCATGCTGGACCGATGACCGACCCGATCTCCGACGCGCTGCGCGACACGATCGGCGACCAGGTGGTCGGCCGGCGGCTCCCCAGGGCGCTCACCCCCTTCAACACACCGGCCTACCGCTGGCTCGCCGTCTCGCTCACGGCGAGCTCGTTCACCGCGGGCGTGTGGGTCGTCGCGCTCGTGTGGGAGGTCATCCGGCTCGGCGGGGGCCCGGCCGACCTGTCCTTCGTCACGACGGTGGGCGCCGTCGGCGTCCTGCTTCCGGCGCTCGTCGCCGGCGTGGTCGCCGACCGGGTGCCGCAGCGCGTGGTCCTCGTGGCGGTGGGCCTCGTCGAGCTGACCGGCATGACGGTGGTCGCCCTGCTGTCGTCGGCGGACCTCAGCAGCCTCTGGGTGCTCGCGGGTGTCGCGTTCGCCATCGGCGCGGCGATGGCCTTCTACTACCCCGCCTACTCGGCGTGGCTCCCGGCCCTCGTGCCGGAGTCGGACCTCCAGGCGGTCAACGGGTTCGAGGGCATGGTGCGGCCCACGATCGGCCAGGCCGTGGGCCCCGCCGTCGCCGGGGCCGTCGTGGCGGCCGCGAGCCCGGCATCCGCCTTCGCCGTCGCCGCCGCGAGCTCGGTCGTCACCGTGCTCGCCCTGCTCAAGGTGCCCCAGACACCTGTGCGCCGCACGCTCGACCCCGACCACGCCGAGCACCCGGTGCGGTCTGCGGTGCGCGACATGCGGGAGGGCTTCGTCTACATGGTGCGCACGCCGTGGCTGCTCGCGACCCTCCTCTTCGCCTCGCTCATGGTGCTCGTCATGATGGGTCCCCTCGAGGTGCTCATCCCGTTCCTCGTCAAGGACCAGCTCGGCGGCGGCCCCAGCGACCACGCGTACGTGCTCGCCGGGTTCGGCATCGGTGGCGCCGTCGGGTCGCTCGTCATGGCGTCCGTGCGGATGCCGCGGCGTTACCTCACCGTCCAGAACCTCGGCTGGGGCCTCGCCTGCCTCCCCTTCCTCCTCATCGGCGTCGCCACCGAGATCTGGGTCGTCGTGGCGTGTGCCTTCGTCATGGGCGTCGCCTTCGCCGCACCCATGGTCATCTGGGGCACCCTCCTCCAGCGGCGCGTGCCACCGGAGCTGCTGGGACGGGTCGCCTCCCTCGACTTCTTCGTCTCTGTCTCGCTCATGCCCGTGTCGATGGCGCTGGCCGGCCCCGTGTCGGACCTCATCGGCCTGCAGGCGACGTTCGCCGTCGCCGGGACGGTGCCCGTCGTGGCGGCCGTCGTCGCGACCGTCTGGGCACGGCTGCCGCAGGACGAGATCGCCCACCCCTTGTGAGGGTCATTCCCGGACTGGCGTGCACGCATCACGGCGAGCGCCCGGTCCAACGGCATCGGTTCGACCCCGCGCGGCATCCGCGCACCTCCGTGCCGCACGGCATCCGGGCACCTATCCGCGCTGCCGCAGGCCGTCGCCTCATGACGCGCACGTCGCCGCCGTCTGGCCCCCCGGCGGCCCGGACGGGCGTCCACCGGGCCACTAGGCTCTCCGCGTGGCACCCACTCCCCCCGCACGTCGCCCCGGCCTGCTGCGGTCCGCCGTCTCCTCGGTGCGCCGCTGGCTCGCTTCGCGACCGCAGCGCGCACCGGCATACCCCGGTGACTACACCGGGCCGCTCACCCCGCAGTACGCCCCACGGGCCGACGGACGGCCGGACCCGGGCGAGATCGTCTGGACCTGGGTTCCGTTCGAGGAGGACCATGGCCAGGGCAAGGACCGCCCGGTGCTCCTCGTCGGACGCGACGGCCCCTGGCTGCTCGGCCTGCAGCTCACGAGCAAGGACCACGACGGCTACCCAGCCCCGGGCGGCCGGCGGCGCTGGGTCGACATCGGCACCGGACCCTGGGACCGGCAGCGCCGACCGAGCGAGGTCCGGGTCGACCGCGTGGTGCGCGTCGATCCCGCGCACGTGCGACGTGAGGGCGCGGTGCTGGCCCCGGAGACGTTCCGCGCGGTCTCGCGCGCGGTGGCCGACCTCTACCGCTGACGCGCGAGCCTTCTCTCCCCGGACGTGCGACGGGGCCGTCACCGGATCGGTGACGGCCCCGTCGAGGGGTCGGGCGTCGGTCAGAGACCGGCAGCCTTGCGGGCCATCGAGGACTTCTTGTTCGCGGCCTGGTTCTTGTGGATGACACCCTTGCTCACGGCCTTGTCGAGCTTGACCGAGGCGACCTGCAGGGCCTCCTTGGCCTCGTCGGCCTTGCCGGCGTCGGCGGCCTCGCGGAACTTGCGGATCGCCGTCTTGAACTCGGACTTGATCGCCTTGTTGCGCTCGGTCGCCGCGCGGTTGGTCTTGATCCGCTTGAGCTGGGACTTGATGTTCGCCACTGGTTCTTGTGCTTTCTGTGGGGTCGGTATGCCGTAGAGGGCGGCAGTCGCGCGTCGGGACCGGGCGTGGGGACACCCGTGGACAACGCACGCTGGATGGAGCTGTCGTGCGCGCACGACCTCAAGCGCGCACGCAAGGGACAAAGTTACCAGTGGGGCGGGTGCCCCTCCAAAACGCGGCGGCTGCCGGCCGCTCAGGTGCGGTTGCGAGCGTGCTGGCCGGTGATCGTGAGGACGCAGCGCTCGACGGCGTAGACCGGGTCGCGACCACCACCCTTGACCTCGAAGTCGGCGGCCGCCACCGCCCGCACGCACTCGCCGAGGGCCTCGGCGGTCCAGCCCCCGAGCGCGCGGCGGGCCTTGTCGACCTGCCACGGCGCCATGCCGAGGTCGCGGGCGAGGTCGGCCGAGCGGCCCCGCCCGGCGGAGCCGACCTTGATGAGCTGGCGGACCTGCTGGGCGAGCACCGCGACGATCGGCACCGGGTCGACGCCCACCGCGATCGCGTGCCGGAGCAGCCGGAGGGCCTCGCCGGTGTCACCGGCCATCGCGGCGTCGGCGACCCGGAACCCCGTCGCCTCGACCTTGCCGCCGTGGTAGGTCAGCACGACCTGCTCGTCGATGACCCCGGTCGTGTCGTCGATGAGCTGCTGGCAGGCCGCCGCGAGCTCACGGACGTCCTTCCCGACCGCCTCGACCAGCGCGTGCACCGCCTCCCCGGTGGCCTTGCGGCGCGCCCGGCGGAACTCGTGGGCGGCGAAGTCGCCCTTGTCGCGGTCGGACTTCATGGCGGGGGCATCGATGACGCGCGCACCCGAGCCCCTCAGGGTGTCGAGCACCTTCTTGCCGCGGGCGCCACCCTTGTGGAGCACGACGAGGGTGAGGTCGGGCTCGGGCTCACCCGCGAGGGCCGCGAGGAGGTCGGCCTGGAGGTCCTCCCCCGCCTCGTCGAGGTCGTGGACGACGATGCACTTGGCCCCGCCGAAGAGCGACGGGCTGGCGTGGAGGGTGAGCTCCCCCGGCGCGTAGGCACCGGCATACAGGCGGATGGTCTCGAGGTCGGGCTGGGTGACGCGGAGCTCCTCGAGGGTGTGCGCGACGGCCCGCTCGGCGAGGAGCTCCTCGGGACCGGACACGAGGACGTAGGGCGGCACCCGGTGGTGGACCGCGACCTCGTCACTCATGACGGTCACTCTGCCACGCGGCACCGACGTGTCCCCCGGCCGCGACACGTCGTGCCGGTCGAGGAAGGGTCGCCACATCGCTGCCCACCGTCTCCGACCTCGTGCGACTTGCCCGCGGTTCTGCAGGGGCATCGGCGCCCGGAACCGCACCCAGGTCGCACGCGGTCAGGGTGGCTCGCGAGGTGATCAGTCGAAGGTCAGGGTGGGCCCGATCCCGGCCTCGAGGCCGAGGCCGGCGAGGCGAGCCGCGACGGCATCCGCGGGCAGCTCCATCGACTCCGCCAGCTCCTCGAGGCTGAGCCCCAGCTCGACGCCGTCGCGCAGCTCCTCGTCCTCCTGCTCGGTCCACGCGTGGCCGTGCGTGACCGCGGTGCGCGACGACTGGGGCGGGGGCGGGTCCTCGGCGACCGGACGTTCCGCGGGCACGGGCGCGGCGGCATCCGCTCCCCTGCCCGGCTCGGTCGGCGCGGCGGCCACGGCGCCGGTGAGGCCGCGGAGCGCCGGCTCGTCGACGGGCTGCGGCGGCTCGGCCGTCTCGTCGAGCCGCTCCAGGGCCGCGAGCACCATCGCACGGTCGGCCGTCGGCCAGAAGGGAGGCAGCGAGCGCTGGAGGAACCCGGCATACCGGGCGGTCATCATCCGGTTGTCGAGGAACGCCACCACCCCGCGGTCGTCGGCGCGGCGGATGAGGCGACCCGCGCCCTGGGCGAGGCGCAGCGCGGCGTGGGTGGCCGAGACGGCCATGAAGCCGTTGCCGCCCATCCGCGCGATGGCCTGCGAGCGGGCCGAGGCGAGCGGGTCGTCGGGGCGCGGGAACGGGATGCGGTCGATGATGACGAGCTGGCAGGACGACCCGGGGACGTCGACGCCCTGCCAGAGCGAGAGGGTGCCGAAGAGGCAGGTGCGCGGCTCGCGGGCGAACTGCCGCACGAGCGTGCTGATCTGGTCCTCGCCCTGGCAGAGGAACACGACGTCCCCCGACGCACCCGAGGCGGGGGCCCCGTGGTCGGCGAACCGCTCGCGCATCGCCTCGGTGGCCTCCTTGGCGGCGCGCATCGACGAGAACAGCCCCAGGGTGCGACCGCCGGCGGCCCGCACGAGCGCCTCGATCTCGTCGAGGGTCTGGGCGGCGAGCCCGTCGCGGCCGGGGGCCGGGAGGTGCTGGGCGACGTAGGCGATGCCCTGCTGGGGGTAGGCGAACGGGCTCCCGACGTCGAGGCCCCGCCAGGCCGGCGCTCCCTCGCCGCGCAGGCCGATCGTCCCGGCGACGGCGTCGAACGTCCCGCCGAGCTCGAGGGTGGCGGACGTCATGACGACCGTGCGCTCGGAGAACACCCGCTCCCGCACGAGCGCGGCCACGCTCATCGGCGCGACCCTCAGGACCGGGCCACGCCGCGGGTCGCGGCTGAGCCAGACGACGTCGAGCTCGCGCTCCTCGAGGATCCGCGAGGCGTTCTCGAACACCTCGTCGACGGCCGCCCGCGCGACCTGACGACCGCCGTCGGGCTCCTCCCCCTGCTGGGGCTTGAGCTCGCTCTGCACGGTGCGGGCTGTGTCGCGGACGCGCCCGAGGGCCAGTGCCAGCGAGTCGGGGATGCCGGTGAGCCGACCCTCGGGCGCCGGCTCCAGCACCGACTCGAGCAGGTCGGCCGCGTCGTCCATGGTCTCGGACGAGTCGGCCTGGCGGCCTGCGCGCTTGGCGGCCGCCCGCACCATCCCCGGCGTCACCTCGTCGGTGATCGTCGACGTCACCCGGTCGACGAGCTCGTGGCCCTCGTCGATGACGAGGACGTCGTGCTCCGGGAGCATCTGGCGACCCTCGAAGGCGTCGATCGCCATGAAGGAGTGGTTCGTCACGATGACGTCGACGTCGCGGGCCGCCTCGCGCGAGCGCTCCACGAAGCACTCCGACACCAGGGGGCAGCGGCTGCCGAGGCACTCGTGCGCGCTCACCGACACCTGGCGCCAGGCCCGCTCGGAGACCCCGGGCACGAGCTCGTCGCGGTCGCCGGACTCGGTGACCTCGGCCCAGTCGCGCAGCCGCACGACCTCGGCCCCGAGCCGCGA
>DASSYJ010000061.1:0-2453 GCA_035703305.1 Ornithinibacter sp.
TGCAGCACGAAGTGGGGCTCGTTCCTCATGAGCCTGAAGTCCCTCGTGGAGGACGGCGAGGGCTCGCCGGCGCCGCGGGACGTGCGGATCGGCGACTGGCACTGAGCCGGCTCGTGGTCGGCCTCGGGCGGTGCGGTGCGGTCAGCTCACCGACGCTCGAGGCCGCCCCGGTGCCGTCGTCCGGGCGACCGGGTGGAGTGTCATGCACCCACCGTGTCCGCTCCGGCCCGGCCCGCTCGGGGGAGTCGTGGACGAGCCGACGGACGCCGGTGTCGCGCTGAACTGACATAATGTCGATTATCGGCGTTTTGGGACCGGGGACGCACGCCCCGTTCCCGCAGGGGCCTCAGCCGTTCGTCGTGAAGCCCCCGTTGCTGTGCAGGACCTGTCCGGTGACCCACCCGCCGGCATCCGACATGAGGAAGCGGACGAGGTCGGCAGTGTCCTGTGGCGTGCCGAGCCGACCGGCCGGGGTGCGTCCGGTCGCCCACGCCCGGATCTCGGGTGTCATCCACCCCGTGTCGACCGGCCCGGGGTTGACCACGTTGGCGCGCACCCCACGCGGGCCGAGCTCGACCGCGGCCGCGAGGATGAGCCGGTCGAGCGCGCCCTTGCTGGCGCCGTACGGGACGTTGTTGACCGTGTGGTCGCTCGTCAGCGCGACGATCCGCCCGGTGACCTCGACGGTCGGCCGGTCGGGAATGCGCTCCGCGAAGGCCTTCACGAGCAACCAGGAGGCCCGCGCGTTGACGGCGAAGTGCCGGTCCCAGCTCTCGACCGTCGTGTCCAGGATCGAGCTGTCGACACCCTCGCAGTGCGCCATGACCAGGCCGGCGAGGTCGCCCCGCGAGGCAGCAGCCGCGACCAGCCGGCCCGGTTCGTCCGCGGACGCGAGGTCCCCGGGGAGCAGCTCGACGCGCCGGCCCAGCGCTCGGCACTCCTCCGCGACGTCCTCCGGGTCGTGCCTGCCCCGGTCGAGACCGACCCGAGCGTCGTAGGGCGCCCAGTAGCCCAGCGCCAGGTCCCATCCGTCCTCGGCGAGCCCGACGGCGAGCCCGGCACCGATCGACCGACGCCGCCCGACGCCCGTCAGGAGCACCGTCCCGCGTCCGCTCGACACCGCTCACCTCCGACCCTCGACACTCCTGCCGGGCACCACCTCACCGGCGGATGCCACCTCCGCGCAAGTCGGTGTGCCCGAGAGCCGTGCACGCGGGGTGCCGCGGTCGGCGAGTCCCGCATGGTGCGACCCGACCCTCTCGACGACCTCAGCGGCGCCACGGCGGGCCCACCCCCGCGGAGGCCGTGCACGGGGCGGTGAGTCACGCCGGCTGCCCGATGGGTGAGAATGACCGCTCGGCGCGGGAACGCGTCGCGTACCCCGATCGCTGAGCACCCTGCCGGGCACGGGCTCGGCAGGGGTCGCGCGTCGGCCCGTCCCAGTGCGCAGTGAGGAGTCCGAGGGTGAGCACGACGTCGAGGACGCGGGGCGGCACCCAAGCCGGCCGCGAGAAGCTCGAGGAGATGCGCAAGGCGCAGCAGGCCAGGGAGCGGCGCTCCCGGGTCATCCTCATCACCGCGGTCGCGACGGTCATCCTCCTCATCGCGGGGGTCGTCGGGTTCACGGTGTGGCGCGACGTGTCGACCCGGCCGACCCTGGATGCGGTGAAGACGTTCACGGTCACCCGCAAGCACACGACCGCCGACGTGACGTACGCCCAGACCCCGCCCGTCGGCGGCGACCACAACCCGACCTGGCTCAACTGCGGGGTCTACCCCAAGGCGGTCCCGGACGAGCTGGCGGTGCACTCGCTGGAGCACGGGGCGGTGTGGGTGACCTATCGCCCCGACCTGCCCGCCGCCCAGGTGGCCACCCTCACCAAGGAGCTCCCCGACACCTACATCGTCGTCTCGCCGCACGACGGCCTGTCCTCGCCCGTCGTCGCCAGCGCGTGGGGCGCCCAGCTCGCCCTCACCGGGGTCGACGACCCGCGCCTCGAGGAGTTCGTCACGAAGTACCGCCAGGGGCCGCAGACCCCGGAGCCCGGTGCCGCGTGCACCGGCGGTAGCGACGGCGAGCTGCCGACGACGTCCGGGTGACCGACGTGGTGAGCACCGCCGAGGACGCCCCGGTCGTCGACGAGGACGGCCCCCGGGCCACGGAGCGGACGGCCGGTCGGCTGCGGGACGTCCTCGTCGCCCTCGCGGCGCTGCTCGTCGGGGTCCTCGGGACGCTCTGGGTGGTCCAGGCGCGGTCGTCCGCGCCGGCGGAGTTCGGCGCGGACGCCGGTTTCGCCCGGGACATGCAGACCCACCACGCGCAGGCCGTCGAGATGGCGTTCCTCATCCGCGACCGCTCGGGCGACGAGGAGCTGCGCACCGTCGCGTACGACATCATCACGAGCCAGCAGCAGCAGGCGGGGCAGATGTACGGCTGGCTGGTGCAGTGGGGG
>DASSYJ010000064.1:0-7839 GCA_035703305.1 Ornithinibacter sp.
CAGACCACCCGCTCGACCTGGTCGCTGGCCTGGAGGTACTCGGCCACCCGGTAGGTGTTGGCCAGGTGACGCTCGATCCGCAGGCTCAGCGTCTCGATGCCCTGCGCGACGAGGAAGGCGTTGAAGGGCGCCGCCGCCGGGCCGAGGTCGCGCAGCAGCTGCACCCGGGCCTTGAGGATGTAGGCGAGGTTGGCCCCGAGGATGCCGTCGACGCCGAGGTCACGCGCGAACACGAGCCCGTGGTAGCTCTCCTCGGGCGTGTTGTAGTTGGGGAAGCGCTCCGGGTCCTTGCCGTAGTCGAAGGTGCCGCCGTCGACGATGACACCCGCGATCGAGGTCCCGTGCCCACCGAGGTACTTCGTCGCGGAGTGGATGACGACGTCCGCGCCCCACTCGAGCGGCCGGATGAGGAACGGCGTCGCGATGGTGTTGTCGACGACGAGCGGCACACCGACCTCGTGGGCCACCCCGGCGACGCCCTCGATGTCGAGGACCTCGGCCTTCGGGTTGGCGATGGTCTCGGCGAAGAACGCCTTGGTGTTCGGTTGCACCGCAGCGCGCCAGGCGTCGAGGTCGGCCTGGTCGTCGACGAACGTCACCTGGATGCCGAGCTTGGGGAACGTGTACTTCAGCAGGTTGACCGTCCCGCCGTACAGCGCCGCACTCGCCACGACGTGACCGCCCGCCTCGGCGATGTTGAGCAGGCCGAGGGTCGTGGCGGCCTGGCCCGACGACACGAGGAGCGCACCGACGCCGCCCTCGAGCGCGGCGATGCGCTGCTCGACGGCGTCCTGGGTCGGGTTCATGATCCGGGTGTAGATGTTTCCGAACTCCTTGAGCGCGAACAGGTTCGCCGCGTGGGTGGTGTCGTTGAAGACGTAGGACGTCGTCTGGTAGATCGGCAGCGCACGCGCGCCGGTGGCGCTGTCGGGCACCTGCCCGGCATGCACCTGCTTGGTCTCGAAGCCCCACTGCGAGGGATCGGTCATCGGAGTCTCCCAACTCTCGGGTGCGCGCGGACGGCGCCCGCGCGCACGGCATACGGTCCAGCGGGGCAACCGGGAGGTGTCCCGCGCTTGCGAGCGGCGGGTGCCGCTCGCCAGGTCCTCACCCGGGGCACCCCACCGCGGTTGGAGGGTTGCCGGCCAGCGAGCCGGGGCTTGGCGCTGGCGCTCATGACCTCGTCCGAGGATACGACGGCGCCGGATGCCGGTCACGCCCCTCCCCCGGACGTCTCACGGTCCGGTCCCGACCCGCGGTGCGACAGGATGGCCCCATGACGTACCACGCAGACGAGTACAAGGCCGACCCGGGACGCTACGAGGCCGGGATGCCGTACCGCCGGGTCGGGCGCTCCGGCCTGGACCTCCCCGCCATCTCGCTCGGCCTGTGGCACAACTTCGGCGACGACGTGCCGCTCGAGCGCCAGCAGGCCACCCTGCGCCGGGCGTTCGACCGCGGGGTCACCCACTTCGACCTCGCCAACAACTACGGCCCGCCCTACGGCTCCGCCGAGCGCAATGTCGGCGCGATCCTCGCGCGCGACTTCCGGCCGTACCGCGACGAGCTCGTGCTCAGCTCGAAGGCGGGGTACGACATGTGGCCCGGCCCCTACGGCCAGGGCGGCGGGTCGCGCAAGTACCTCATCGCCTCGTGCGAGCAGTCGCTGCGGCGGATGGGCGTCGACTACGTCGACATCTTCTACAGCCACCGTTTCGACGGGACGACGCCGCTGGAGGAGACGATGGGGGCGCTCGACACCCTCGTCCGCCAGGGCAAAGCGCTGTATGCCGGCATCTCCTCCTACTCCGGGACGCGCACCCGGGAGGCGGTCGAGATCCTCCGCGAGATGGGGACGCCGCTCCTCATCCACCAGCCGTCGTACTCGATGCTCAACCGCTGGATCGAGGAGGACCTCCTCGACGTGCTCGGCGACACCGGCGTCGGGTGCATCGCCTTCTCACCCCTCGCCCAGGGGATGCTCACGGACAAGTACCTCTCGGGCATCCCCGAGGGGTCCCGGGCCACGCAGGGCAAGTCGCTCGACCCCTCGCTCCTCTCCGAGGGCTCGCTCCAGCACGTCCGGGCGCTCGACGAGATGGCCCGGGCGCGCGGTCAGTCCCTGGCCCAGATGGCCCTGGCCTGGGCGCTGCGTGACCCCCGGGTGACGTCCGTCCTCGTCGGGGCCTCGTCGGTCGCGCAGCTCGACGACAGCCTCGACGCCGTGCAGAACCTGACCTTCTCCGACGACGAGCTCGCGCGGATCGACCAGCACGCCGTCGACGCCGGCATCAACCTGTGGAAGAGCTCGAGCGACACATGAGTTGTCTTCCCCGTGACTGACTCCCAGTACATCCCGAGCCCAAGCGGCTGGGTTCGCAGGCAGGTCGAGAAGATCGAGGAGACCGGTGACACCCGGTCGGTCTCGGTGATGAACCGCCCCGTCGTCATGCTGACGATGCGCGGCCGGAAGACCGGGGGGATCCGCAAGGTGCCGCTGATGCGCGTCGAGCACGACGGCGTGTATGCCGCGGTGGCCAGCCAGGGCGGCGCGCCCGACCACCCGCAGTGGTTCGCGAACCTGCAGGCCGACCCGCGGATCACCCTGCAGGACGGCACCCGCTCGTGGCCCGCGGTGGCCCGCGAGCTGACCGGAGCGGAACGTGAGGCGTGGTGGGAACGGTGCGTCGCGGCATACCCGCCGTACGCGGACTACCAGAAGCGCACCGAGCGGCTCATCCCCGTGCTGGTGCTCGAGCCCGCCGGCGACGTCACGCCGGAGTGACGGCGTCGCCCCCGTGGCCCTCCGCCTCGGGGGCCTCAGCCCCGGCCGCCTCGGCCGCCTCGGCCTCCGCCGCCTCACGCTCGACGTGCCGGAACCACAGGAGGCCCAGGACGGGGAGCACGAGCGGCACGAAGCCATAGCCCTGACCGAGGTGCGACCAGACCGTCTTGTCCGGGAACGCCTCCGGGACCAGGTAGGACGCGGCGCCCACGACGAGCACCCCGACGAGCTCGACGGTGCACGCGACCACGCCGACCCGCACCCACCGGCCGCCTCGGGCGAGGCACCAGGTGGCGAGGATGTAGACGACGGCGGCGACCGCGGAGAGGACGTAGGCCAGCGGGGCCTCGTCGAAGGAGGTCGCGATCTGCAGCACCGAGCGGCCGGTGGCGGCGAGGGCCAGCACGCCGTAGACGACGACGAGGACGACGCCGGGCCCGCTGAGGGCGCGTCGGGTGGGGTCAGCCATACATGGTCCAGATCTGCAGCAGGCGTGCGGCCATGACCGCGACGGCGAACGCCCCGACGGCGAGCGAGCCCATGGCCCACCGGGACTTCTCCTTGATCGCGAGGAAGGCCGTCCCGATGGGGATGACGGGGAGGCTCACGAGGTAGGCGACGAAGGTGGCCTTCTCGGTCGAGTCCTCGATGTGGCCGATGCCGACGAGACCGGTGACCAGCTGGATGAGGAGCCCCAGCTCGAGCAGGCCCGCGAGCGCCAGGAGCCGGTCGTCGATGAGCCTGTCCCGGACGGCGTAGTAGACCGCGGCGAGGAAGAGCAGGGTCGCCAGGCCCACGACGGCATACGTCAGGGGCTCGATCACGCGCCCACCCTAACGGGGTGGCCCGGACCGATACCGGGCGCCTGCCGAGGGGTGGGAGACTGCCCGCATGACCAGTGCGCAGCTCGGCGACGTGACGATCGAGTACGAGGTGGACGGGCCCGACGACGGCGAGCCGATGCTCCTCGTCATGGGGCTGGGTGCGCAGCTCGTCGCGTGGCCGCAGGACCTCGTCGACGGGCTCGCCGACCGTGGGTTCCGGGTCATCCGGATGGACAACCGGGACATCGGGCTGTCGACGAAGACGGAGGGCCCGGTGCCGACGCGGGCCGCGTTGTTCAAGGCGTTCGCCCACCGGCGCTACGCGCAGTCGGACTACCTCATCTCCGACATGGCGGCGGATGCCGTGGCCCTGCTCGACCACCTGGGGATCCCGGCGGCGCACGTCGTCGGGGTGTCGATGGGCGGGATGATCGCCCAGCAGCTGACGATCGACCACCCCGACCGGGTGCTCAGCCTCTGCTCGATCATGTCGAACACGGGAAACCGGCGGCACGGGATCGTGTCTCCCCGCCTGTTGCCGACGATGGCCATGTCCCTGTCGACCCCGCGGCCCGAGGACCCGGTCGAGGCGGAGCGGATGGCGGTGGCGGGGTTCCGGATCATCGCGGGACCCCACTTCGACGCCGCCGAGGTCGGTGCGATGGTGCGCTCGGCCATCTCGCGCGACATCAACCCCCTGGGCACCGCCCGTCAGCTGCTCGCGATCCAGGCCAGCCCGGACCGCACCGAGGGACTCCACGACGTGCGGGTGCCGACGCTGGTCATCCACGGCCTCCAGGACCGCCTCGTCCTCCCGAGCGGGGGCATCGCCACCGCGCGGGCGGTCCCCGGCGCCCGGCTGCTCATGTTCCCCGACATGGCCCACGACCTCCCGAAGCCCCGGCGCGCCGAGATCGTGGAGGCCATCTCGCGCAACGCCGAGCGCGCGCACGAGGCTCGGGTCGAGGGGGCGCCACCGTCGTCAGGCGGGGACGACCCTCGTGACGTCGCAGAGCTCGACGCCGACCTCATGGACGCCGACTCGGCCTAGCGCTGTCGCCGGCCGCGGGCTCCCGCGAGCCTAGGGGTGCCTCAGGGCGTCGGCGATGCTGTCGACGAGGAGGGCGACCTCGTCCTCGGTGACGACGAGTGGCGGGGCGATGCGGATCGTCGAGCCGTGCGTGTCCTTGGCGAGGATGCCGCGCGCCATGAGGCGGTGGCACAGCTCGCGCCCGCTCGGCCCGCCGGGCTCGATGTCGAGGCCGGCCCAGAGGCCGCGTACGCGGATGGCCTGGAGGCCCTGGCCGTCGGGCAGGCCCAGGAGCGGCGTGAGCCGGTCCTCGAGCACCGCGCCGAGGTGCGCCGCTCGCCGCTGGAAGTCGCCCTCGGCGAGCATCGTCACGACCTCGTGGCCGATCGCCGCCGCGAGGGGGTTGCCGCCGAAGGTGGACCCGTGGGACCCCGGCGTGATGACCTCGAGCACCTCGCGGTTGGCGGCGATCGCGGACACGGGGTACAGGCCTCCTCCCAGCGCCTTGCCGAGGACGTAGATGTCGGGCTCGACGTCCTCGTGGTCGCAGGCGAACGTGCGCCCGGTGCGGGCGAGCCCCGACTGGATCTCGTCGGCGATCATGAGCGCGCCGGCCTCGTCACAGATCTCGCGGACGTCGCGGAGGTAGCCCTCGGGCGGGACGACCACCCCTCCCTCGCCCTGCACCGGCTCCAGGAGCACGGCGACGGTCGTGTCGTCGATGGCGTGCCGGAGCGCGTCGGCGTCGCCGTAGGTCACGGTGCGGAAGCCCGGTGTGTAGGGCCCGTACTCGTCGCGGGCGACCTTGTCGTCGGAGAAGCTCACGATCGTCGTCGTGCGTCCGTGGAAGTTCCCCTCCATGACGACGATGCTCGCGGTGCCCTCGGGGACGCCCTTGACCCGGTAGCCCCACTTGCGCGAGACCTTGAGCGCCGTCTCGACCGCCTCCGCGCCGGTGTTCATCGGCAGGATCATGTCCTTGCCGGTGAGGTCGGCGAGTGCCTCGGCGAAGGCGCCGAGCTGGTCGTTGTGGAACGCGCGGCTCGTCAGGGTCAACCGGGACAGCTGGTCGTGCGCCCGGGCGAGGAGCCGCGGGTGCCCGTGCCCGAAGTTGAGCGCCGAGTACCCGGCGAGGCAGTCGAGGTAGCGGTTGCCCTCCACATCCATGACCCAGGCTCCCTCGCCGCGCGAAAGCACGACGGGCAGCGGGTGGTAGTTGTGGGCGGCATACCGCTCGACCTGGGCGATGTGGGCCGCGGTCTCGCCGGTCGCGGTGTGGTGCTGGGACGTCATCGTCGCCTCCTTCCCGCCGAGCGTATCGACCCGTGGGAGGGGCGCGGACGTCAGGCTGCGGTGCCGCTCGGCGCGAGCAGCAGGTAGCCCTGCGCGGCGAGAATGAC
The DNA here is from genome assembly GCA_035703305.1 of Ornithinibacter sp. Classification (GTDB taxonomy): domain Bacteria; phylum Actinomycetota; class Actinomycetes; order Actinomycetales; family Dermatophilaceae; genus Fodinibacter. Next base: position 6,040 of record DASSYJ010000064.1, read on the forward strand.
GACCAGCGCGGCGACCTTGTCCGCCGACAGCGTGCTGCCGAAGTGCAGCCGGTCGACGAGCACGATGCCCACCTGGAGGAGCACGATCCAGCCCATCGTGACGACGGCGAGCTCGGCGTACTGCAGCGAGGACGCGTAGACCCAGAAGAGGACGAGGAAGGAGAGGGCGCCGAACGCGAGGGCGGCGAGGTTCTGGCGCTCGGCCCACTCCTTCGCCGCGACCGCTCCGAGGAGGTCGAGGCCCGCGAGCGCGGCCATGCACAGGGCCGCGACGACGGGCAGCGGCCAGGACTCGGGGAGCCGGATGAGCGGCAGCGACTCGAGAGCGGCCATGGGGACCTCCGGGGCGGTGGCCACCGGTGGCGGCCTCAACCGTGAGGAGCACCGGCGGCCGGCCGTGATACGCGCGGCGAGGTGCGCCCGGGGGACGCCGGTATGCCGGTCAGTCGGCCCAGACCTCCGCGACCCGGTCCGCGATCCGGCGCCCGTGGGCCCGCGCGGTCTCGAAGGTGCCGGCCCCACGGCTCATGTCGAGCGGGTTCGCCCCCATGGCGAGGATGTCCTTGGCGTCCGGCACGACGAGGTGCGTCCTCGCGCGCGGCCGGAGCGCGTGGAGCTGGTAGGGCGGCAGGTCGCGCAGCCGCGGTCCGACGGGGTACGGCGAGAGCGCGAGCACGCGGTGGTGCCCGGCGGCGAGGTCGATGTTGCCGATGCTCCGCAGCCCGCCGTCGACGTAGCGCCGACCGGCGATCTCCACGGCTGGGAACACGCCGGGGACGGCACAGCTGGCCGCAACCGCGCGCTCGAGCGGCACGCCGCTGTGGTTGTCGAAGACGACCGACGCGCCGCTCTCGGCGTCGACGGCGGTGATGAACAGGCGCCCCTCCGGCCAGGCCTTGCCCACGAGGCCGAGCCCGATCGCGTCGAGCCACTCCTCCTCGCTCGTCGTCCGGGCGAGGAGGGCCGCGCGACCGACGACGGCCCGCCCCTCGCGGGGGTCGAGCGCGAGCTGCGCGCGGAGGTAGCGGGCGGCGTCGGAGGGTCCGAGCCGGCCGTAGCTCGCCAGCGGTGCACCCTGCTGGATGCGGGCGAAGGCGTTGCCCTCGTCGGTGCCCACCCGGAGGTGTGCCGCGACCATGGACCCCGCGGACGTGCCGATCATCGTGTCGGCGTCCCGGACGTCGACCCCACCGTCGCGCAGGCCGATGATGATGCCGGCCTCCCAGGCGATGCCGGTGGCGCCACCCCCGGCGAGGACGAAGGCCCGGTCGAGCCGGTCGGTCGGGGGCTGCCAGTCGGCGAAGCCGTCGTGGCGCGCCACGGCGTGGGTGTGGTCGGCGACGACGGTCCGCGGCTGGATCACGTGCTCACTCACCCTTTCATTGTCCCAGCGTCGAACCGGACCGCCGGACGGGTGCGGCGTGAGGGTGCTCACCCGCGGACCGCGCGCTCCGCGGCGGGCTTTGCGAGTCGGCGTCCGTCGGACCGGCTCAGATGATGCTTCGTGCCCGTCTGGCGGCGCTCGCCGGCACGACTCTGACCGCCTCGAGCGCCAGGCTCACGAGGTCGTCGCCGACACGCACCTGACACCGCACGGCACCGACGAGCTCGACCTCGCCGCCCAGCCCGTGCCAGGGCCCCGGCGACGTCACCTCGACGAGGTCGCCGACGCGCGGGGTCGCCCTGGCCGCCGCAGGTCGATGGGCCGTGGAGAGCGCGGCGAGCTGCGCGGCATACGCGGGGGGCAGGGTGGCCGGGCGCCCCCGGTACGTCCAGGTGAAGAGGTGGCGGGGGTCGAAC
>DASSYJ010000094.1:0-15667 GCA_035703305.1 Ornithinibacter sp.
GAAGAAGCGCTACCGCACGGTCGATGACGGGCTGCGCAGCATGGCCCACGCACTCCCCGCGGCGCCGGTGCCCGAGGACCTGGCGGGCCGAGTCTCGGCGGAGGAGCTGGGTGGGGGCCGGCTGGTGACGGTGCGCCCCCACCGGGATGCCGTGCGCCTGCCCGGAGCGCTCGTCTACCTCCATGGGGGTGCGTTCGTCAACGGCATCATGGCGCAGCACTGGACGCTCGTCAGGCACCTGGCCGACACCACCGGGCGCGAGGTCCACGTCGCCCGCTACCCGCTCGCGCCGGCGCACGACGTGGGCGACGCGCGGGCGTTCCTCGAGGCGGTCCACGAGCGCCTCACGCCCACCGGCGCGCTGCACCTGCTCGGGGACTCCGCGGGCGGCACCCTCGCCCTGCTGCTCGCCCAGGCGCGCGCCGGTGACGGCACGGTGGCCGGGCTGACCCTCATCGCACCGTGGCTCGACCTGTCGCTGGAGAACCCGGCGATCGACCTCGTCGAGCCCCACGACCCGTGGCTCACCCGGGCCGGGATGCGGCCGATCGCCGCCCACTGGGTGGCTGGGCGCGAGCTCACCGACCCCCTCGTCAGCCCGCTGTTCGGCGACCTGGACCGGATGCCGTCCACGCTCGTCCTCGTCGGCTCTCGCGACATCTGCCGGCCCGACTGCGAGCGGCTGCGCGACCTCGTGCCGCCGTCGGTCGACCTGACGCTGTACGTCGAGCCGGGCTCGCCGCACGACTACCCGCTGCTGCCGACGCCGGAGGGCGGTCGGGCGCGCGCGACGATCACCGAGCACGTGCTCCGGACGCTCGACGGTCGCAGGTGACGTGACCGTCCCCACGGGCGTCGGGTGGACGTCCCGGTCAGTCCTACGCTGGGTGCAGGAACCGACGGAGGAGTCCCATGGAACCAGCCACCAGTCGGCCGATAGCGCCGCTCGACTCGATCTGGCTGTCGATGGACCGGCCCAACAACCTCATGGTGATCGTGTCGGTCATCCTCCTCGGCGAGGTGCCTGACTGGGACGCGGTCACGGAGATGGTCCGGGACCGCGTCATCGACCAGTACCCGGTGTTCCGACAGCGGCCCGAGCCCGCCTCGCTCCCGGGGGGCCGCCCCCGATGGGTCGACGACGACGACTTCGACATGGAGCGGCACATCCGCCGGGTGACCCTTCCCGCTCCCGGTGACGACGCGGCACTCCAGCGGTACATGGAGGACCACATCTCCACGCCGCTCGACCCCCGCCATCCCCTGTGGGAGTACCACCTCATCGAGGGACGCGAGTCGGGGGCTGCGATCTTCTGCCGCTTCCACCACGCCCTTGCCGACGGCCTCGCCCTCGCGAAGGTGCTCCTGTCGATGACCGACGAACCGGAGGGCACGACCGGTCCCGACTCCGCGTCGGCGGCACCACCCCGCACGGCGAGGTCCGGGTCCCACCACGGCTCCCCCTCCGGCCTCGACCTCGTGCGGGGCGCGCTGGACCGTGCGATGCACCTACCGACGCTCGACGGCCTGCGTGAGGCGGGCGGGCTGGCGGTCGACACGACGAAGGTCGTGAGCGAGCTGCTCCTCGGCCACAACCCCGAGAACCCCCTCACGGGAACCCCGCAGCCGAGCAAGAAGGTCGCCTGGTCGCACCCCCTGCCGCTCGAGGGCCCGAAGGCCGTGGGGCGCCTCGCGGGCGCCACGCTCAACGACGTGCTGCTCAGCGCGGTGGCGGGTGCGTTGCGGACCTACCAGCTCGAGCGTGGGGTCGAGCCGGTCGACCTCATCACGATGGTGCCCGTCAACCTCCGGCCGCTCGACGTCCCCATCCCGTCCGAGCTCGGCAACGACTTCACCCTCATCTACTTCAAGTTCCCCAGCGCGACGCCGACCCCCCTCGGTCGCCTCGCGGAGACCAAACGGCGGATGGACTGGCTCAAGGCGTCGCCGGAGACCGCTCTCACCCACCTGCTCATGGACGTCATGGGGCGCACGACCCCCGCGCTGGAACGCCTCGTCGTCGACTTCTTCGCCAACAAGGCGCTGGGCGTGACGACCAACGTCATCGGTCCGCGCAGCCCGCGGCTGCTCGCCGGTGTGCCGATCGAGGGGCTGCTCGGCTGGGTCCCGGGGTCCGGCTCCCACTCCGTGGGGGTCTGCATCTTCACGTACACGGGCACCGTCCGGGTCGGCATGATCACCGACGCCACGCTCGTCCCCGACCCGCAGCGGCTCGTCACGGCCTTCGAGGAGGAGCTGGACGTCCTCGTCTCCATCGGCACTCCCCCGGCCCGCAAGCGGGCGAGGAAGAGGAGCGCCAGTGCCCACTGACACCGCCCGGGCGGAGCTGCGCATCAGGGCCCGCGTCGAGGACGTCCTGGAGAGCATCCACGACGTCGCCACCCAGCCCGAATGGATCCCCGAGATCAAGGAGGCCACGGTGCTCGACCGCACCGACGAGGGCCTCCCGCTCCGGGCCGAGCTGGCGGCCTCGACCGCCGTCGGGACGGACCGCTACACCCTCGTCTACGAGCACCTCCCCGACGGTGTCGAGTGGAGCATGGAGCAGGGTCGGCTGCAGACGGGCCAGGAGGGCCGGCTCACGGCCGAACCGGTGGGCCCCGCCGAGGACGGGCTGACCCTCGCCGCCTACGAGCTGACGATCCACCACAACCTGCCGCTCCCCGGCTTCATCCGGTCGCGCACGATCAAGGGCCTGGTGTCGGGCACCCTCGAGGGGCTGCGGAAGCGCCACGAGGCGAGCGCCTGAGGCGAGTGCCTGAGGCGAGGGCCTGATGCGGTCACCTGACCCGCGAAGGCCCGATCCGGACCCCGGGCCGACGGCTGACCGATGAGCTGCCGCCCTGCGGGTCAGGCCAGGCTCACGAGGTCCCGGTAGTCGGCGCTGAAGAGGTCCTCGACACCGTCGGGGAGCAGCAGGATGCGCTCCGGCTCGAGGGCGTCGACCGCTCCCTCGTCGTGGGTGACGAGCACGACCGCGCCCTCGTAGGTGCGCAGCGCCCCGAGGATCTCGGCACGGGATGCCGGGTCGAGGTTGTTCGTCGGCTCGTCGAGGAGCAGCACGTTGGCCGAGGAGACGACGAGGAGGGCGAGGGAGAGCCGCGTCTTCTCACCACCCGACAGGACGCCTGCGGGCTTCTCGACGTCGTCGCCGCTGAAGAGGAAGGACCCCAGCACCTTGCGCACGTCGGTCTCGCCGAGGTCCGGTGCGGCGGACTTCATGTTCTCGAGGACGGTGCGCCCGACGTCGAGGTTCTCGTGCTCCTGCGCGTAGTAGCCGATCTTGAGGCCGTGCCCCGGCTCGACCTGGCCGGTGTCGGGGGGGTCGACGCCCGCGAGCATCCGCAGCAGGGTGGTCTTGCCGGCCCCGTTGAGTCCGAGCACGACGACGCGCGAGCCACGGTCGATGGCGAGGTCGACGTCGGTGAAGACCTCCTGGGACCCGTACGAGCGCGACAGGCCGCTCGCACGCAACGGCGTCCGCCCGCACGCCGACGGCTTGGGGAAGCGCAGCCTGGCGACCTTGTCGTGCGACCGCTCGGCCTCGAGCCCGGAGAGGAGCCGTTCCGCCCGTCGGGCCATGTTCTGGGCGGCGACCGTCTTCGTGGCCTTGGCCCGCATCTTGTCGGCCTGGGCCATGAGGGCCGAGGCCTTCTTCTCCGCGTTGGCGCGCTCCCGCCTGCGGCGACGCTCGTCGGTCTCGCGCTGCTGGAGGTACGCCTTCCACCCCAGGGTGTACTGGTCGAGCTCCCCACGGTTGGCGTCGAGGTGGAACACCTTGTTGACGACGGCGTCGAGCAGGTCGACGTCGTGGGAGATGACGACGAGCCCGCCCTTGTAGCCCTTGAGGTGGTCGCGCAGCCACGCGATCGAGTCGGCGTCGAGGTGGTTCGTCGGCTCGTCGAGGAGGAGGGTCTCGGCGCCGGAGAAGAGGATCCTCGCGAGCTCGATCCGACGGCGCTGGCCCCCGGAGAGCGTCCCGATCGCCTGCCCGAGCACCCGCTCGTCGAGCCCGAGCGCACCGGCGATCGACGCGGCCTCGGACTCCGCGGCATACCCTCCCGCTGCCGTGAACTCGGCATCAAGCCGTCCGTAGCGCCGCATGGCGCGGTCCTGCTTCTCCCCGGTCTCGGTCGCCATGACGTGCTCGGCGGCCCGCAGGTCGCGGACGATCGTGTCGAGCCCGCGTGCCGAGAGGATGCGGTCGCGCGCGCTGACGTGGAGGTCCCCGGTGCGGGGGTCCTGGGGCAGGTAGCCGACCTCTCCGGTGCGGGTGATGGTGCCGGATGCCGGCTGCGCGACCCCGGCGAGGGCCTTGGTCAGCGTGGTCTTCCCCGCACCGTTGCGCCCCACGAGGCCCACGCGGTCGCCGGGGGCGATGCGGAAGGTCGCGGCGTCGAGGAGCAGGCGGGAGCCCGCTCGCAGCTCGACGGAGGCAGCGGTGATCACGGTCGGCCTTTCGGTGGGGAACGCGCACGACGGGCGGGTGTGCAAGGCACGGCGGCGGGCGGTCGCCCTCTAGTCTAGGTGCCGCCGCGCGCCGCGCGGTCCACGAACCGGCGACGGAGGGTCCGCATGAGCTTCAACGAGAACGTCACCCTCGACACCTCACAGGTGCGCTCGGGTGGCGGCGGCGGGGCTCCGGGCGGGATGGTGGTCGGCGGCGGGATCGGCGGCATCATCATGCTGGTCCTCGCTCTCATCTTCGGCATCAACCCCGGCGACGTCACGGGTGGCGACACCACCACGACCGACACCGGTCAGGTGCAGCCGGGCGGCGACCAGAGCGGCCAGGCCTTCGCCGCCTGCAAGAGCGGAGCCGACGCCAACAAGAACACCGAGTGCCGCGTCATCGGCACGGTCAACTCGGTGCAGGCCTACTGGGCGGGGGAGCTGCCGCGCTACGGCAAGACCTGGCAGGAGACCCAGACCGTGCTCTACAGCGGGACGGAGCGGTCGGCCTGCGGAACCGCGAGCAACCAGGTCGGCCCCTTCTACTGCCCCCTCGACAAGACCGTCTACATCGACGCGAGCTTCTTCCAGGTCCTCGAGGACCAGTTCGGCAGCAGCGGCGGTCCGCTGGCCCAGGAGTACGTCGTCGCCCACGAGTACGGCCACGCCCTCCAGGACCAGCTCGGCCTCCTCGGACGCGCCCAGCAGGATCCCCAGGGGCCGGAGTCGGGCGCCGTCCGCACCGAGCTCATGGCGGACTGCCTCGGCGGCGTCTGGGCGAAGCACGCGTCCACGGTGCAGGACTCCGACACCGGCCAGCCGTTCCTCAAGCCCCTCACCGACCAGGACATCAAGGACGCCCTGTCGGCGGCCGCCTCGGTCGGTGACGACCGGATCCAGGAGAAGACCCAGGGCCGGGTCTCCCCCGAGAGCTGGACGCACGGCTCGGCCGAGGCCCGCCAGCGCTGGTTCCTCCAGGGCTACAAGACCGGCGACCTCAACCAGTGCGACACCTTCGCGGTGGCCTCCGTGAACTGACGCCTCGCCCACGTCCCACGGGCCGGTCGCTACTCGTCGATGGTGACCCGCACGGCGCGGCCTCGCTCGACGGCCCGCTCGAGGACGTCGAGCCGGGGGTCCGGGAGGTCGTAGAGCTCACGGCGGGGCAGGTCGCGGATGCCGGCCAGCCGGGGGTCGTCGAGCACCGATGCCACGAGCGCCCGGTCGCCGCCCACGACGAGCCCCTCTGCACGGGCGCCGGCCAGCAGGCGTGCGGCGTGGTCGGCGGCCGCGCCCACCAGCTCGTCGGCCTGGTTGGCCCGCCGGCGGGCGAAGCGCTGCTGGCTCCAGCCCCCGGCAGCCGTGCGCGACTGCACGTAGCGGGTGCCGACCTTGTGGGCGGTGAGCCGACCCCCCTCGGCCGAGCCCACGGCATACCCGCCCCTGCGGACGAGGACGACGGCGAGGCGCCCGTGGTCGAAGCGCTCGAGGCCGACCACCCGCTGCGGGCCGTCGGGGTTGTTGGCCCGGAACCGCTCCAGCCAGCCGTCGAGCCGCTCGGGTGCGACCTCGACGACCCTGTTCCCCACCGCCGGCGTCAGATGTTGAACCCGAGGGCGCGCAGCTGCTCGCGACCGTCGTCGGTGATCTTGTCGGGACCCCACGGCGGCATCCACACCCAGTTGACGCGGTAGGAGGCGACGAGGCCCTCGAGCGACTGGGCGGTCTGGTCCTCGATGACGTCGGTGAGGGGGCATGCGGCGGAGGTGAGCGTCATGTCGATGACGGCGTGGTTCTGCGCGTCGACCGTGATGCCGTAGACGAGGCCCAGGTCGACGACGTTGATGCCGAGCTCGGGGTCGACGACGTCGCGCAGGGCCTCCTCGACGTCGGCGACGTTCGCGGGTGTGCTGGTCTGGGTCACTGCTGGGCTCCTTCGGCCTGGTGCAGGGCATCGGTGAACGCCATCCACGACAGGAGGGCGCACTTGACGCGTGCGGGGTACTTCGCGACGCCGGCGAGGGCCACGCCGTCGCCGATCTGCTCCTCGTCTCCGGGGTCCTCCCCCTTGCTCGTGAGCATCGAGCGCATCGCCTCGACGGTCTGCCGGGCATGGGTCACGGACCCTCCCGTGACCTCCTCGGCGAGGATCGAGGCCGAGGCCACGCTGATCGAGCAGCCCATCGCGTCGTAGGACACGTCGTCGACGACCGCGTCGTCACCGGCGCCGGCGACGTGGACCCGCAGGGTCACCTCGTCACCGCACGTCGGGTTGACGTGGTGCACCTCGGCGTCGAAGGGGTCGCGGAGCCCCGCGCGGACGGGCCGCTTGGAGTGCTCGAGGATGAGCTCCTGGTAGAGGTCCATCAGGCCGGAACCTCCAGCCCGAACATCGCCGGGACGCGGTCGAGCGCCTCGAGGAGCGCATCGACCTCACCCGGGGTGGTGTATGCCGCGAGGCTCGCCCGGGTGCTCGCCTGGACGTGCAGAGCCCGGTGCAGCGGCCAGGCGCAGTGGTGACCGACCCGCACCGCGACGCCGCGGTCGTCGAGGACCTGTCCGACGTCGTGGGCGTGGACGCCGTCGACGACGAACGCCACCGCGCCACCGCGCTCGCTCAGGTCGCCGGGGCCGAGCACGCGGACCCAGGGTCGGGTGGCGAGGCCCTCGACGAGCCGGCGGGTCAGCACCTGCTCGTGGGCGTGGACGCGGTCGAGCCCGAGCGCCGTGAGGTAGTCGCACGCCGCGGCGAGGCCGACGGCCTGCGCGGCGACCGGCACTCCCGCCTCGAACTTCTGGGGCGCGGGCGCGTACGTCGACCCCTCCATCGTCACGGTCTCGATCATCGAGCCGCCCGTGAGGAACACCGGCATCTCGTCGAGCAGCTCGGCGCGGGCCCAGAGGACGCCGATGCCGAGCGGACCGAACATCTTGTGCCCGGAGAACGCGAGGACGTCCACGCCGAGGTCGGTGACGTCGACCGGCAGGTGGGGCACCGACTGGCAGGCGTCGAGCACGACGAGGGCACCGACGGCGTGTGCGCGCGCGGTCAGCTCCTTGACGGGGGTGATCGTGCCGAGGACGTTCGACACGTGGGTGAAGGCGAACACCTTCGTGCGCTCGGTGAGGAGGCTGTCGAGGTCGGAGAGGTCGAGCCGGCCGTCGTCGGTGACCGGCACCCAGCGCAGCGTCGCACCCGTGCGGCGGCAGGCCTCCTGCCACGGGATGAGGTTGGCGTGGTGCTCCATCTCGGTGACGAGCACCTCGTCGTCGGGGCCCAGGCTGAAGCGGTCACCGTGCCCGCCACCGCCGCCGGCCGTGCCGTTGGTGAAGGCGTAGGCGACGAGGTTGAGGGCCTCGGTGGCGTTGCGCGTGAAGACGACCTCGTCGGCCCTCGCGCCGATGAAGCGCGCGATGGTGGCGCGGGCCGACTCGTAGGCGTCGGTGCCCTCCTCGGACAGCTGGTGGGCACCACGGTGGACCGCGGCGTTCGTGCGCTCGTAGAACCCGCGCTCGGCGTCGAGCACCTGGCGCGGCTTGTGCGAGGTCGCACCCGAGTCGAGGTAGACGAGCGGGTGCCCCCCGCGCACGGTGCGCGTCAGGATCGGGAAGTCGGCCCGGATCCGGGCCAGCTCCTCGTCGGTGAAGGGGGCGGCGGACACTCAGGCCTCGGCGGTCTCGGGAAGGAAGCGGTCGTAGCCCTCGGCCTCGAGGCGGTCGGCGAGCTCGGGACCGCCCTCCTCGGCGATCCGGCCGTCGACGAAGACGTGCACGAAGTCGGGCCTGATGTAGCGGAGGATCCGCGTGTAGTGCGTGATGAGGAGGACACCGGCACCGGTCGACTCCTTGGCCCGGTTGACCCCCTCGGAGACGACCCGCAGGGCGTCGACGTCGAGGCCGGAGTCGGTCTCGTCGAGCACGGCGAACTTCGGGCGCAGCAGCTCCATCTGGAGGATCTCGTGGCGCTTCTTCTCACCGCCGGAGAAGCCCTCGTTGACGTTGCGCTCGGCGAAGGCGGGGTCGATGCGCAGGTGGCCCATCGCCTCCTTGACGTCCTTGACCCACGTCCGCAGCTTGGGGGCCTCACCGTCGACGGCGGTCTTGGCGGTGCGGAGGAAGTTCGACACGGTGACGCCCGGCACCTCGACGGGGTACTGCATGGCGAGGAAGACCCCGGCGCGGGCGCGCTCGTCGACCTTCATCGTGAGGACGTCCTCGCCGTCGAGGGTCACCGACCCCGAGGTGACGACGTACTTGGGGTGACCAGCGATGGAGTACGCGAGGGTCGACTTGCCCGAGCCGTTGGGCCCCATGATCGCGTGCGTCTCGCCGGAACGGATGGCCAGGGTGACCCCGCGGAGGATCTCCTTGGAGCCCTCCTCGGTCTCGACGCTGACGTGGAGGTCCTTGATCTCAAGGGTTGACATGCGGTGCTCAGCTCTCCTCGGACAGGGCGACGAAGACCTCGTCACCCTCGATGCGGACGGTGTGGACGGCGATGGGGACGACGGCCGGCGGGCCGGTGGGCTCGCCGGTGCGGAGGTCGAAGCGCGAGCCGTGCAGCCAGCACTCGAGGGTGCAGCCGTCGAGCTCGCCCTCGGACAGGGAGACGTTGGCGTGGGTGCACGTGTCGTCGACGCAGTGCACGTCGCCGTCGTCCGTGCGCACGATCGTGACCCGGCGACCCTCGATCTCGGCGAGCGCCGCACCCACGGGGGGCAGCTCGTCGAGGCGGCAGACCCGGACGAAGTCGGTGTCGGTCAGCTGCTCGCTCACGCGGCCACCCCCGAGAGCTCGCGCTCGATGGCCTCCATGAGGTGCTCCTGCACCTCGGGCACCCCGATGCGGCCGACGACGCTCGCGAAGAACCCGCGGACGACGAGCCGGCGTGCCTCGTCCTCGGGGATGCCGCGCGCCATGAGGTAGAAGAGCTGCTGGTCGTCGAACCGGCCGGTGGCTGACGCGTGGCCCGCCCCCTGGATCTCGCCCGTCTCGATCTCGAGGTTGGGCACGGAGTCGGCCCGTGCCCCCTCGGTCAGGATGAGGTTGCGGTTGAGCTCGTAGGTGTCGGTGCCCTCGGCGCTGGCGCGGATGAGGACGTCGCCGACCCAGACCGTGTGCGCGGTGTCGCCCTGGAGGGCGCCCTTGTACTCGACGTTGGAGTGGCAGTGCGGCGCGCCGTGGTCGACGAAGAGCCGGTGCTCGAGGTGCTGGCCGGCATCCGCGAAGTAGACGCCGAGCCCCTCGAACGAGCCGCCGGGGCCGGTGTACGAGGCGTTCGTGTTGATCCGGACGATGCCGCCGCCGATGGTGACGGCGATGTGGCGCACCGTGGCGTCGCGGCCGACGACGACGTCGTGCTGGGCGAGGTGGTGGCTCTCGTCGGCCCACTCCTGCACCGTGACGAGCGTGACCCGGGAGCCCTCGCCGGCCACGACCGAGAGGACCTCGCTGTAGTCGGTGACCCCCGCATGCTCGAGCACGACCGTGACCCGCGCGAACCGGCCGACCCGGACGAGCAGGTGCCCGTGGACGACCTCGCGCTCGGTGCCGGTCAGGCGGATCCGAACCGGCTCGTCGAGCTCTGCCTCCGCGGGCACGTCGAGGACGGCGACGCCGCCGCTGTGGGCGGCGGCGACGGCGGCCGCGCGGTCGCCGGGGGCCGGTGCCCCGCTCGCCCTCCACTCCTCGACGGATGCCGTGCCGAGCGTCACGCCGTCGGGCAGCCGCTCGCTCCACTCCAGGTGCGCCCCGGTGGCCTCGTCCCGGAACAGCTCACCGAGCCGGTCGACGGGCGTGAACCGCCACTCCTCCTCGCGGCCCGTGGGCTGCGGGAAGTCGGCGACGGCATACGACGTCGTCCGCTCGGCGCGCGACTGGTTGGGGACCAGGGTCGTCGCGTCGTGGGTGTGGGCGCCCGCCGCGGGGCGCTGGGGGGTGAGCAGCGACATCAGCCGACGGCCCCTTCCATCTGCAGCTCGATGAGGCGGTTGAGCTCGAGGGCGTACTCCATGGGGAGCTCCTTGGCGATCGGCTCGACGAAGCCGCGCACGATCATCGCCATCGCCTCCTCCTCGGACATGCCCCGGGACATGAGGTAGAACATCTGGTCCTCGGACACCTTCGAGACCGTGGCCTCGTGACCCATCTGGACGTCGTCCTCGCGGATGTCGACATAGGGGTAGGTGTCGGAGCGGCTGATGGTGTCGACGAGCAGGGCATCGCAGACGACCGAGCTCCTCGACCCGTGGGCCCCTTCCATGATCTGGACCAGGCCCCGGTAGGAGGTGCGGCCACCGCCGCGGGCGACGGACTTGCTGATGATCTGGCTGCTCGTGTTGGGGGCGGCGTGGACCATCTTGGACCCGGCGTCCTGGTGCTGCCCCTCGCCGGCGAAGGCGATCGAGAGGGTCTCGCCCCGGGCGTGCTCGCCGAGGAGGAAGACCGCGGGGTACTTCATCGTGACCTTGGACCCGATGTTGCCGTCGATCCACTCCATCGTCGCGCCCTCGGCGCACGTCGCGCGCTTGGTGACGAGGTTGTAGACGTTGTTGGACCAGTTCTGGATCGTCGTGTAGCGCACCCGCGCGTTCTTCTTGACGATGATCTCGACGACCGCCGAGTGCAGCGAGTCGCTCTTGTAGATCGGCGCCGTGCAGCCCTCGACGTAGTGCACGTAGGAACCCTCGTCCGCGATGATCAGGGTCCGCTCGAACTGGCCCATGTTCTCGGTGTTGATCCGGAAGTAGGCCTGCAGGGGGATGTCGACGTGGACGCCCGGCGGCACGTAGATGAACGACCCACCCGACCACACGGCGGTGTTGAGCGAGGCGAACTTGTTGTCGCCGGCGGGGATCACCGACGTGAAGTACTCGCGGAAGAGGTCCTCGTGCTCGCGCAGCCCGGAGTCGGTGTCGACGAAGATGACGCCCTTCTCCTCCAGGTCCTCGCGGATCTGGTGGTAGACGACCTCCGACTCGTACTGCGCGGCCACACCGGCGACGAGGCGCTGCTTCTCGGCCTCCGGGATGCCGAGCCGGTCGTAGGTGTTCTTGATGTCCTCGGGCAGGTCCTCCCAGCTCGTCGCCTGCTTCTCGGTGGACTTCACGAAGTACTTGATGTTCTGGAAGTCGATGCCGGACAGGTCCGAGCCCCAGCTGGGCATGGGCTTCCTGTCGAAGAGGCGGAGCGACTTCAGCCGCAGGTCGGTCATCCACTGGGGCTCGTCCTTGCGCGTCGAGATGTCGCGGACGACCTCCTCGCTGAGCCCACGACGAGCGGTCTCGCCGGCGGTGTCGCTGTCGGCCCAGCCGAAGGCGTAGGTGCCGAGGTCCTTCAGGCCGGGGTTGCGCTCTTCGATGTGGCTCGTCATGACGAGGGCCTCTCGGTGGTCGGGGTGGGGACGAAGGTGGTGCAGACGTGGTCGCCGTGCGCGAGCGTCGCGAGGCGCTGCACGTGGACGCCGAGGAGGCGGGAGAACGCCTCGGTCTCGGCCTCGCACAGCTCGGGGAACTCGGCCGCGACGTGCTGCACCGGGCAGTGCCCCTGGCAGAGCTGGATGCCGGTGAGCGGGCCGCCGCCGGTGCCCACCGGTCGCGCCGACGCGGCGAAGCCGTCGGCGTTGAGGGCCTCGACGAGCGCGGAGACCCGGTCGGCCGGCTCCTCCCCCGCTGCGGTGAGGCTGTCGGCGTACCGCTCCTCGAGGGAGGCGACGCGGTGCTCGGCGAACTGGTGCACGGCGGTCTCGCCCACGGTGCTGCGCAGGAAGCGGAGCGCGTCGCCGGCGAGGTGGTCGTAGTCGCTGACGAGGGCCCGGTGGCCACGCTCGGTGAGCACCCATGCCCTCGCGGGGCGGCCGCGACGGCGCGGACCGGTGGCCTCCCGGGACTCCATGAGCCCATCGGCGTGCAGGGCGTCGACCTGGCGGCGGACGGCGGTCTCGGTGAGGCCGAGCCGCTCGACGAGGGCCGGGATGGTCACGGGGCCCTCCTGGCTCACGACGCGCAGCACCCGGTCGCGCGTGCGCGACTCCAGGGTGTCGGCTCCGGGATTAACCACACACCCATGTTAGGTAATTGCGGGGGCCGAGTCCAAGGAAGGGTGACCTAACCCTCGACGTCCCGCCCCTCGGGACGGTCCTGCCCGGGCAGCGCGACGTCGGCGCCCCTCGGCTCGGGGGCCGCGTCGACCCCGTGCACCCCGTCGACACCATCCGCCCCATCGACCCCGCGCACCCCGGCGACCCCGTCGACCCGGGCCACCCCGTCGACCTCGAGCACCTCGTCGACCTCGTCGACCTCGTTCTCCTCGAGGTCGAGGAACACCGACGGCATCCGGAGGCGCGGCGGCGCCACGGCATCCGTGCCGAGCAGGCGCTCGCGCAGGGGTGCCGTGAGCACGCCGAGCGGCGCCGTGAGGACGTACCCGTAGGCGACGACGATGCCGGTGAGGCCCGGCGCGAGGACGAGGCCGGTCAGGATGGCGAGCACGACCGCCGCCGTCGTGAGCCGGGCGGCACGGGTCCGGGGGGAGAGCAGGGCCCGGAACGAGCGGAACCGCACCGTCATGACCATGAGGAGCGCGGGCACCACGCTGACGAGCAGGGGGAACCACGCCAGCCACGGGCCCTTGCCGGGCCCGAAGTGCGGCGAGTCGAGCGCGAGGATCGTCGCCATGACCACCGCGGCGGCGCCGGGCGAGGGCAGCCCGACGAAGTAGCGCTTGTCGGCGAGCGGGTCGATCGTCACGTTGAACCGGGCGAGCCGGAAGGCCGCGCAGGAGAGCCAGAAGAAGGCCGCCAGCCAGGCCAGCACCGGCCACTCGTCGAGGGCCCAGGTGTGCACGAGGACCGCCGGCGCGAGGCCGAACGAGATGAGGTCCGCGAGCGAGTCGAGCTGCAGCCCGAAGGGCGAGGTGGCCCCGATGAGGCGGGCGACGAACCCGTCGGCGATGTCGAGGACGATCGAGACCGCGATGAGGGCCGCCGCCACCGTGAAGTGCCCGCGGAAGGCCAGCAGCACCGACGACAGCCCGCTCATCATGTTGAGCGTCGTGAAGGCGCTCGGGGCGAGCAGCCGGGCCCGCTCGCGCGTGGGCAGCTGGCGCAGCGAGACGACGCGTGCGCCGGTGGGCGAGACGAGGCGCCATCGGGCGAGGATGCGGCGCCTCCCCGGCACCACGGGCGAGGTCACGAGGTCGCCCGGGTGCTGTCGGGCCACCGCGCGATGACGGTCTCCCCGGCGACGACCCGGTCGCCCCGGGACACGAGGACGTCGCACTCGGGCGGGACGAAGACGTCCATGCGCGAGCCGAACTTCATCAGGCCCACCCGCTGGCCCGTCTCGAGGACGTCTCCGGCCGACACCCGCGTCACGACCCGGCGGGCCATGAGACCGACGATCTGCCGGAAGTGCACCCGGCGCACGGCGCCCCCCACCTCGCGCTCCACGGTGATGTCGGACCGCTCGTTGAGGTGGGCGCTCTCGTGCTTGTAGGCGGCGAGCCACTGACCGGGCCGCTCGGTCACCTCGGTGACCAGACCGCCGTAGGGCGCGCGGTTGATGTGGACGTCGAACGCCGACAGGAAGATGCTGACCTGCTGCCACTCCCCCTCGGGCGCGACCCCGGGTTGGCCGGGCCCGGCATACATGACCTTGCCGTCGGCAGGCGACAGGACGTCGTCGACGGGCACGGGGTGGTGGTCTGGCGTGCGGTCGGGGTCGCGGAAGAAGGCGGCCACCGCGAGCGGGAGGACACCGAGCACGGCGGCAGCACGGGGCCGGCCGGCGAGCAGGGCGAGGGCGGCGGGCGCGGCGGCCACCATGGTGGCGGGCGCGGCCTCCCGGTCGATTCGGGGCATGGGCGCCAGCCTAGGATGCGGACCATGGCCGGTGCAGTGCTCGTTCGCGACCTGCGCCGGTCGTTCGGTGCGACGGTCGCCGTCGACGGCGCGTCGTGGGCGGCGGATGCCGGGACCGTCACCGCGGTCCTCGGGCCCAACGGCGCCGGCAAGACGACCACCGTCGAGTGCCTCGAGGGCCTGCAACGGCCGGACGGGGGCGACGTCAGCGTCCTCGGTGCCGACCCGTGGCGGGCCGGACCCGACCACCGGGCCCGCGTCGGGGTCATGCTCCAGGACGGCGGGCTGCCGACGACGACCCGCCCGGTGCCGCTGCTCCGCCACCTCTCCGCCCTGTATGCCGCGCCGGCGCCGGTCGACGAGCTCGTCACCCGGCTCGGCATCGACCGGTTCGCCGCGACCACGGTGCGCCGGATGTCCGGCGGCCAACGGCAGCGGGTGGCCCTCGCGGCTGCCTTGCTCCCACGCCCCGACGTGCTCTTCCTCGACGAGCCGACCGCCGGGCTCGACCCGCACGCCCGCCTCGAGGTCTGGGACCTCGTGCGCGCCGAGGCCCGTCGGGGGGCGTGCGTCGTCGTCACGACCCACTCCTTCGAGGAGGCGGAGCGGCTCGCGGAGCGGGTCGTCATCATGGCCGCGGGCCGCGTCGTCGCCGCGGGCACGCTCGACGAGGTCCGCGGCGGCCGCACCCTGGAGGCCGTCTACTTCTCCCTGACCTCGACCCGGGGGGCGCGATGAGTGCGGCGGCACCGGCGCGTCGGCGGGTGCTCACCCAGGCCGGGTTCGAGACCCGCCTCCTGCTCTCGAACGGCGAGCAGCTGCTCGTGTCGCTCGTCCTGCCCGCCCTCGCCCTCGTGGGCCTGGCCGTGGCGTCGGTGCCCGACCTGGGTCCCGGACGCCGCGCCGACCTCGCGACTGCCGGCGCCCTCGCCCTCGCGGTGGTCTCGACCGCCTTCACCGGGCAGGCCATCGCGACGGGCTTCGACCGCCGCGCGGGCGTGCTGCGACTGCTGGGTGCGACGCCGCTCGGGCGCGACGGGCTGCTCGCGGGGAAGTCCCTCGCGGTGCTCTCGGTGCTCACCCTCCAGGTGCTCGTGCTCGGGGGCCTCGGTGCCGTCCTGGGCGCCCGACCCGCCCCCGCGGGCCTGGTCCCCCTCGTCGTCAGCCTCCTCCTCGGCAGCGCCGCATTCGTCGCCCTGGCCCTCCTCATGGCCGGCACCCTGCGCGCCGAGGCGGTCCTCGCCCTCGCGAACCTCGTCTGGGTCCTCCTCCTCGGCCTGGGCACCCTCGTGCCGACCGACGAGCTGCCGGGAGCGCTGGGGACGGTCGCGGCAT
>DASSYJ010000075.1:0-17494 GCA_035703305.1 Ornithinibacter sp.
GACGGCGAGCTGGTGTCCTACGACGACATCGCCAAGGGCTACGAGACCGAGGACGGCGAGATGGTCGTCCTCACCGACGAGGACTTCAAGGACCTGCCGAGCAAGTCCTCCAAGGAGATCAACGTCGAGAAGTTCGTGCCCACCGAGCAGATCGACCCCATGCTGCTCGACAAGAGCTACTACCTCGAGCCGGACAAGACGGCCACCAAGCCCTACGTCCTGCTGCGCGAGGCGCTCGAGTCCGAGGGCCGGATGGCGGTCGTCACCGTCTCGATCCGCACTCGCATGACCATGGCCGTGCTCCGGGTGCGCGAGGGTGTCATCGTCATGCAGACGATGCTCTGGCCCGACGAGATCCGGGCGGCCGACTTCGCGAGCGTGGACGACGCCGGTCACGCCACGAAGCAGGAGATGGACATGGCGAAGATGCTCATCGACCAGCTGGCGGGCGACTACGAGCCGGGCGAGTACGAGGACGACTACGCCATCGCCGTCAAGGAGCTCGTACGTGCCAAGGTCGAGGGCGGCGAGGTGCGGGTGAGCGCGGCCGAGCCCGAGGAGTCCGGAGAGGTCGTCGACCTGCTCGCGGCGCTCGCCCGGTCGGTCGAGAAGGCCAAGGCGTCGCGCGGGGAGGCACCGGAGCCCGCCCGGTCATCGGGCCGGAAGGCACCGGCCAAGAAGACCACCGCCACGAAGACGGCCGCCACGAAGGCGACGACGACCAAGGCCGCGACGGCCAAGAAGGCGACGGCGAAGAAGGCGAGCTGAGGCGCCACCAGAGGCTGGGTGGAACCCGAGGCCCCGCCTGCGGCCACCGCTGCCCGGTCGCGGTCAGGCGTTCTCCCTCCGGAAGGTCGACGTGCCCCACCAGAGTGCGAGCACGAACATGGCGAGCGCGCAGACCGTGCCCCACACCATCGGGGTCCGGGCGAAGTCACCGGCGAACGACGTCCGCACGGCGTCCGTCACCCACTTGAACGGCATCCAGTCGCTGACCCGCTGGAGCCACAGCGGCCCGAGGGTCATCGGCAGGAGGATGCCGCTGAGCAGAAGCACCGGCATCATCACCATGTTGATGATCGGCGCCATGACGTCCTCGGACTTCGTCGTGAGCGCGAGCGCGTTCGAGCCCGCGGCGCAGGCACCGCCGACGAGCAGGGTGAGGATCACCCCGAGCACGATCCCCGCCCATGACCCCCGCATGCCCAGGAGGTAGCCGAGGCCGACGAGGATCACCGCCTGGACGAGGAGCTGCAGCTCGTCCCTCGCGAGCCGTCCCACGAGGAGGGCGGTGCGGCTGGCCGGGGTGACGCGCTCCCCCTCGATGACCCCCTCGCGCCACTCGCCGATGAGGCCGAACCCCGCGAAGAAGGCCCCGAAGATCCCGAGCTGCACGAGCATGCCCGGGACGAAGAACGTGTAGGCGTTCGAGGTGCCGAGGTCGGAGACCAGCGGCTCGAGCAGGGGCCCGAAGAGCAGCAGGTAGAGCACCGGCTGCATGAGCCCGATGATCACCCAGGCCGGGTTGCGCAGGTTCATCCGGATCTGGCGCCGGAACACGATGGCGGACTGTCGCACGAACCTCATGTCAGGTCTCCGTCCGGGTCTCGGTGGCCGCCTCGGCATCGCGCAGGGAACGGCCGGTCAGGGTGAGGAAGACGTCGTCGAGGGTCGGGCGGACGACCTGGATCGAGTCGAGGGTGACGTCGGCGTCATGGAGCTCACGGAGGAGGCCGGGCACGGCGGTACCGGCGTGGGGTACCCGGGCGCGGACGTGCCGGCCCTCGACCTCCACCGGCGGCCCGCCGTCGAGCGGCACGGCGATCGCGCCGAGCCGGCCGGCGGCCTCGCCCACGAGGGCGAGGTCGCTGACGCCGAGGTCCACGAGGTCGCCCGCGACCTGGGCCTTGAGGTTGTCGGGGGTGTCGGCGGCGACGATCCGCCCGTGGTCGATGATGAGGATGCGGTCGCAGAGCGCGTCCGCCTCGTCGAGGTAGTGGGTCGTGAGGAACACGGTCGCGCCTCGCCTCCTGCGCAGGTCGGCGATGTGCTCCCAGAGGTTCGCCCGGGCCTGCGGGTCGAGGCCCGTCGTCGGCTCGTCGAGGAAGACGAGCGTCGGTTCGTGGATGAGGCCCATCGCGATGTCGAGGCGCCGCCGCTGGCCGCCGGACATCGACTTGGGCATCCGGGTCCACAGGCCCTCGAGGTCGAGCTGGGCGAAGAGCCGCTCCCCACGGGCCCGCGCGTCGGCCGCGGTCATCCCGTAGAGCATCCCGTGGTCGACGACCTCGTCCCCGGCCCGGGCCACGCTCGAGGCGCTGCCCGCCTGCGAGACGTACCCGATGGACCGCCGCACCTGCAGCGACTCGGTGACGACGTCGTGGCCGGCCACGGTGGCCGTGCCCTCGGTCGGGCGCAGCAGGGTGGTCAGCATCCGCAACGTGGTCGTCTTCCCGGCGCCGTTGGGCCCCAGGAACCCGACGACCTCGCCTTCGGCGACGTCGAGGTCGACGCCGTCGACGGCCCGCACCTCCGTCCTCGTGCGCCCCCGCTTGGTATGGAAGGTCTGGACGAGTCCTCTCGCCGTGATCATGCGCCTCTCCTGCCCGGCATCCCGCGCCGTCTTCGAATCGTGTTCAACCTTGAACATGATCTTCATAGCATTCAATGTTGAACAACGCACGTCAAGCGGAACGCCGCCCACGGTCGTCCCGTCGAGCAGCCCGGCGTGCTGGTCACACCGTCCCCCAGACCACTGACACGGCGTCCTGGAGCCGCCTCCGACGCGCCACCCTCGTGGCGGGTCGCCGTCAGCGCTGGGCCGCGATGAGCTCGAGGTAGCGGGCGCGCTCCCCGGCCATGGCCCACCCCGGGTCGTCCACCGGAGGGCTCCACGTGACGGGCTCGTCCCGCAGGTCGAACTCGCCCGCATCCAGCCGGCGCAGGAGGTCGACGAGCCACTCCCGCTCGGTCGCGGCGAGCCCCGTCCACAGGTCCGCCATCGCGCGCACGTGCGGCGGCATCCGGGACGGGTCACCCGACTGCGACACCTGCTCGCGCACCTTGACGTCGATCATGGCCACCCGCGAACGCACCGCGTCGAGGGCGGCGGGCCGGTGCACGAGGGGCATGAGCGCGAGGGCGGTGTGGAACGGCAGCGGGGAGAGGAGGTCGACCGTCTCCAGGGCGCTGCGCCACAGGACCGCGAACTCCTCGCGCCCCCGGGCCGTGCTCGTGTAGACCGCGACCTCCCGGGACCGGTCGAGCAGGTCGTGCCGGTCGACGTGGCCCTGCCGCGCGAGGGTGGCCAGCCCCGAGTAGATCGAGCCGGGGTTGACGTGGGCCCAGTCCTCGACCTGCCAGGACAGCAGCTCCCGACGCAGCTGGTAGCCGTTGACCGGCTCGAAGAGCATGACCGTGCCGAGGAGCAGGAGTCGCGTCTCCGTGGCCGCCATGACCCGAGTGTAGGAGCCCGGGTGCGGCGTGCCGGAGTGGCGCGAGGCCGCGCGCAGCGGCCGTGGGTCCCCCGGCATACGCTCTCGTCATGCCCGAGGGTCACACGCTGTTCGCGCTCGCCCGCGACCTCCACGAGGCCTTCGCCGGGTCCTCCCCCGAGGTGACCAGCCCCCAGGGCAAGTTCGCCGAGGGCGCCGCCCGGCTCACCGGGCGCGAGGTGCAGCGGGCCACGTCGCGCGGCAAGCACCTCTTCGTCGAGTTCGCCGGCGACCGGTGGCTGCACGTGCACCTGGGGCTCATCGGGTCGTTCACCGTCGACAGCCACGAGTGGACGGCCGAGGTGCCCGTCGTGGGGCAGGTGCGCCTGCGGCTGCGCACCGAGGAGCACGTCGCCGACCTGCGCGGACCCAACCTCTGCGAGGTGGTGACGCCGGAGGAGGTCGACGGCGTCCTCGACCGGCTCGGGCCCGACCCGCTGCGGGTCGGCGCCGACCCCGAGGTCGCGTGGCGCCGCATCTCCCGGTCGTCCCGGCCGGTCGCCGAGCTCCTCATGGACCAGTCGGTGCTCGCCGGTGTCGGGAACGTCTACCGGTCGGAGGTGCTCTTCCGGCACCGCCTCTCCCCGTTCACCGAGGGCCGCACCCTCCGCCGCGCCTCGTGGCGCCTCATCTGGGACGACCTCGCGCGGCTCCTCCCGCTCGGCGTGGCCACCGGCCGCATCGTCACGCTGGAGGAGCAGGTGGTGGAGGTCGAGGCCGCGCTGGGTCGAGGCGAGGTGCCGCATCTGCCCGAGCGCTCGTCCTACGTCTACAAGCGCGCCGGTATGCCGTGCCTCGTCTGCGGCTCGAAGGTGCGCACCCGGCTCGTCGCCGGTCGTAACCTCTTCTGGTGCGGGCGCTGCCAGCGCCGCCGCTGACGGTGCGTCAGCGGCGGCGCGCGAGCGGCGTCAGGTGCGGCCCGTCAGGTGCGGCCCGTCAGGTGCGGCGCATCAGGCCAGGGCGTCGCACACGTCCTCCGCCGTGCCGTGCGGCCCGAGCTCGAAGGTATGCGTGCCGTCGGGGTTGAAGGTGACCGAGGTGCCGTGACCCCCGAGCACGTACAGGCCGGTGTCCGGTGTGCTGCCGGGGGGCATCGTCGCGCCGAAGGCTCCGTGCACCGACGTGAGCGACTCGGGGCTGCCGTCCTCGCGCAAGGCGAAGACGGCGGTGGCGCTGAGGTCGCGCTCGACCGAGGCACCGGTCGACTCGTTCGTGTAGCGCTCGACCAGCGTGCCCCGGAACTCCAGGGTGCGCGGCGACCCGTCCGGCCAGGTCGACGTCGTCCGGTACTCCTCGTCGTCCTCCAGCGGGGTGATGCGCACGTCGAACCCGCAGGTCGAGCGGGCCGCCGGGATGAGCAGCTCACCCTCCCGGTAGGGGATCCACGGCGTGTCCGCACTCGCCGGGGCGGCGACGACGCCCGTCCCGACCACGGCGGCGAGGGCCAGCGGGGCGGCCACGGCCAGCCGTCGGCCGAGGTGGCCGGTTCGCCCGGTGTGGCCGGTTCGCCCGGTGGGGCGGGTCGGCCGCTCCGGACCCGGGGTGGATTGGGTCGACATTCGAATGTGGTGCATCGAGGCTCCTAACCTGTTGATTGGCACTTGGGGTTAGGAGTCAACCGCTCGCCGCGGTAGGGTGCAAGTCGTGGCGCAGCACTGGCGGCGGGTCGAGGGCCTCGAGCTCCCGACTCCTGTGGCAGGTCACCCGGCCCTCGAGCTCGTCAACACGTTCTCGGGCTGGGACGGCGGGCACGCGAGCGACTACCTCGCCTCGTATGCCCACGTCGCCGTGCTCTCTGCGGCCCTCGGGCTGGTCCCGGGCGACGATGCCGCCCACCTGCGCGCCCTTGCGGCGCACGACACGAGGGCCGGGGAGCGTGCCCTGCGCGACACCCGCTCCCTGCGCGCGGACGTCAGGGCGGCGGTGCTGGACCCCTCGGATGCCGGTGCCGTGGCCGCGGTCTCGCGGATGGCCTCGCGAGCCTCTGCGGTCGCGGAGCTCGTGCCCGGCATCCCACCGCGGTGGCGCGTGCGCGGCTCCGGACCGGACGACCTGGACCGGCCCCTGCTGGCCCTCGCCTGGTCGGCGGCGGAGCTGCTCACCGACGAGGCACGGGCGCGGGCGCGGGTGTGCCCCGGCCTGGGCTGCGGGTGGATGTTCCTCGACGTCTCCGGACGCCGGCGGTGGTGCAGCATGCAGTGGTGCGGCAACCGGGCGAAGGTGCGCGCGCACGCCGCGCGGCACCGCGGCGACGCCCCTGGGCGAGACCTCGCACCGGGGCGGAGACGCACTATGCCCACAGCGAACGCGGAACACCCGGACCCGGCCGTCGCGTTGACACCCCCGTAGGACGCGCCGCCCCGCGGTGACCGCTCACGGATCCGAGCGGCCCGCATTCAGGCGGCGCGGCTAGCATCGAGGGGACTCGACGTCAGGAGAAGCACCATGTTCGAACGGTTCACCGACCGCGCCCGCCGCGTCGTCGTGCTCGCCCAGGAGGAGGCACGCGGTCTCAACCACAACTACATCGGGACCGAGCACATCCTCCTCGGGCTCATCCACGAGGGCGAAGGCGTCGCGAGCAAGGCCCTGGAGAGCCTCGGCATCTCCCTCGAGGCCGTCCGCGAGCAGGTGCAGGAGATCATCGGCCAGGGCCAGCAGGCCCCCACGGGGCACATCCCGTTCACGCCGCGCGCCAAGAAGGTCCTCGAGCTCAGCCTGCGCGAGGCGCTCCAGCTCGGCCACAACTACATCGGCACGGAGCACATCCTCCTCGGGCTCATCCGCGAGGGCGAGGGCGTCGCCGCCCAGGTTCTCGTCAAGCTCGGTGCCGACCTCTCGCGGGTCCGCCAGCAGGTCATCCAGCTCATCTCCGGCTACCAGGGCGGCAAGGAGGGCTCCTCCGGGGGCTCCGGAGCCACCCAGGGCGGCCCGTCCGAGGGTGCGCCCGCGGGGTCGCTCGTGCTCGACCAGTTCGGCCGCAACCTCACGACGGCGGCCCGGGAGGGCAAGCTCGACCCGGTCATCGGGCGTGAGAAGGAGATCGAGCGGGTCATGCAGGTGCTGTCCCGCCGCACGAAGAACAACCCCGTCCTCATCGGCGAGCCCGGCGTCGGCAAGACCGCCGTCGTCGAGGGCCTGGCCCAGGACATCGTCCGCGGCGAGGTCCCCGAGACCCTCAAGGACAAGCAGCTCTACACCCTCGACCTCGGCGCGCTCGTCGCCGGCAGCCGCTACCGCGGTGACTTCGAGGAGCGGCTGAAGAAGGTGCTCAAGGAGATCCGCACCCGCGGCGACATCGTCCTGTTCATCGACGAGATCCACACCCTCGTCGGTGCGGGTGCGGCCGAGGGCGCCATCGACGCGGCATCCATCCTCAAGCCGATGCTCGCCCGGGGCGAGCTCCAGGTCATCGGCGCGACGACCCTCGACGAGTACCGCAAGCACATCGAGAAGGACGCCGCCCTCGAGCGCCGGTTCCAGCCGATCCAGGTCGCCGAGCCCACGCTGGCGCACGCCATCGAGATCCTCAAGGGGCTGCGCGACCGCTACGAGGCACACCACCGGGTCTCCATCACCGACGGCGCCCTCGTCGCGGCCGCCAACATGGCCGACCGCTACGTCAACGACCGGTTCCTCCCCGACAAGGCCATCGACCTCATCGACGAGGCCGGCGCGCGACTGCGCATCCGTCGGATGACCGCACCGCCGGACCTGCGCGAGTTCGACGAGCGCATCGCGGCCGTCGTCCGCGAGAAGGAGTCGGCCATCGACGGGCAGGACTTCGAGAAGGCCGCGCGCCTGCGCGACGACGAGAAGAACCTGCGCAACGAGAAGGCCAAGCGCGAGGCCGAGTGGAAGTCCGGCGACATGGACGTCATCGCCGAGGTCGACGAGGAGCTCATCGCCGAGGTCCTGGCCGCCTCGACCGGTATCCCGGTCTTCAAGCTGACCGAGGAGGAGTCCAGCCGCCTGCTCCACATGGAGGACGAGCTGCACAAGCGGGTCGTCGGCATGGACGACGCCATCAAGGCGCTCTCCCAGGCCATCCGCCGCACCCGCGCCGGGCTCAAGGACCCCCGCCGTCCCGGTGGCTCGTTCATCTTCGCCGGCCCCACCGGCGTCGGGAAGACCGAGCTCGCCAAGACGCTCGCCGAGTTCCTCTTCGGCGACGAGGACAGCCTCATCCAGCTCGACATGTCGGAGTACAGCGAGAAGCACACCGTCTCGCGGCTGTTCGGCTCTCCGCCCGGCTACGTCGGGTACGAGGAGGGCGGCCAGCTCACCGAGAAGGTGCGCCGCAAGCCGTTCTCGGTCGTGCTCTTCGACGAGGTCGAGAAGGCACACCCGGAGATCTTCAACTCCCTCCTCCAGGTGCTCGAGGATGGCCGGCTCACCGACTCCCAGGGCCGGATGGTCGACTTCAAGAACACCGTCATCATCATGACGACCAACCTCGGCACCCGGGACATCACCAAGGGCTCGCTCGGCTTCTCCGCCGGACCCGACACCCGGTCGGACTACGACCGGATGAAGGCCAAGGTCATCGACGAGCTCAAGCAGCACTTCCGCCCCGAGTTCCTCAACCGCGTCGACGACACGATCGTCTTCCCGCAGCTCACCCGCACCGAGATCGTCCAGATCGTCGACCTCGAGATCGCCAAGCTCGACAAGCGGCTCAAGGACAAGGACATGGGTCTCGAGCTCACGGCCGCGGCCAAGAACCTGCTTGCGATCAAGGGCTACGACCCGGTGCTGGGTGCCCGCCCGCTGCGCCGGACCATCCAGCGCGAGATCGAGGACCTGCTGTCCGAGAAGATCCTCTTCGGCGAGCTCAAGGCCGGCGAGATCGTCGCGGTCGACGCGACGGGCGACACCAAGGACGACACCTTCACCTTCGAGGGCACGCCGCACTCGCAGGCCATCGAGGTGCCGGTCGTCGCCGCGGAGGGCTGAGCAGGCGGATGCCGTGACGCACCACGAGAGGGGCCCCGACCACCACGGTCGGGGCCCCTCCTGCCTGCCCGGCAGTCCCTCGACGACGGCTCCGACGGCGACTCCTCGGGTGGTTCCGAGGAGGGCCCCCGCTGACGAAATCTTTGACGTCCCTTTACCCAACTCGCGAGCGGTCTGCAGCACACTGGTTCACGCAAGGGCAAGCCTCCGGAGCCCCTTTGACGCGCGGCCCGCCACCTCCCTGCGGTGGCGGGCCGCCACCATGCTCGGGGTGGTCCGCGGGCCCGAGCGCGTCGGACGTGCACCGGTGGCCGCGACTACGCTCGACGACGTGCCCGAGGACCCGCGTGACCCGCACCAGCACCGGCCCGACGACCTCGTCGTGCGGTCGGCACGCACCGCCGACGTGCGCAGCATCCGGGCCCTCGTCTCCCCGCTCGCGGCACGCCGCGTGCTCCTCAACAAGGAGGCGGTCGCCTACTACGAGTCGGTCACGGACTTCGTGGTCGCCGAGACCGCGGGCCGCATCGTCGGCTGCGGCGCCCTCCACGTGCTGTGGGAGGACCTCGGCGAGGTGCGCACCCTGGCCGTCGCCGAGGACGCCCTGGGCCGTGGAGTGGGCTCGGCCGTGCTCGAGCGCCTCGTCGAGCGCGCGAGGGACCTCGGCCTGAGCCGGCTCTTCTGCCTCACCTTCGAGACGGCGTTCTTCGGCCACCACGGGTTCGAGCCGATCGATGGCCAGGCCGTGGACCCGGAGGTCTACGCCGAGCTCCTCCGCTCCTACGACGAGGGTGTCGCGGAGTTCCTCGACCTGGAGCGGGTCAAGCCCAACACGCTAGGGAACACGAGGATGCTGCGCGTCCTCTGACCGACGAGTCGACCCACCGCCGTCCGGGCAGGACCGCCCCGTCGCCGCGATCAGCCGCGCTGGGTCGTCTCGCTCGACCGGCCGGCCCGGTCGTCGCGCGCCGCGATGGCAGCCAGGGCGCTGAGGGCTGCCTCCCGCTGGACCGCGTCGGCCTCGCGCTGCCGGACCCGACGGGCCCTGACCCCGCGGACGAGCAGGAGGCCGCCGACGAGCAGGACGATCGCCACGAGCGGGAGGGCCGCCCCGACGACGAGCGCCTTGTCCGCACGGCTCGTCGCCGCGGTCGCGGCCGCGGTCGCGGCGTCGAGCTCGCCGTCGTCGAGGAGGGCGGCGGCCTCGTCGGCGCGGCCCTCGACACCGAGGATCCCCGCGCCGAGCGCGCTCACGGGGTCACGGTCCTGGTCGGCGACGTCCTCGGCCCGGGCGACGGCCGTCACCGCGGTGGCGGCCTTCGGCAGGTTGGTGGCCAGGGCGGCATACTGCTCGTCCTGCTCCGCCTTCTCGTAGGACTCCCGCACCACCGTGGGCACGTCCATGCCCGCAGCGGCCGCGGCGTCCTGGACATCCGTGGCAGCTGCGCCGAGCGGGGCGACCTTCTCGCGCACCGCGGCGGCGCGGTCGAAGTCCCACGCGGTCATGGCGTCCCGGAGCCCCTCCGGCGGCAGCCACGCACCGTCGGCCTCGTCGACCGTGGCGTACTCCGCGCGCGCGTCGGCCCGCGGGCCGAGCTGGGCGCGCTGCTCCGAGGTGAGCGCCCACCGCTGGAACACCTTCGGGGCGTCGGCCACGCCGGCCCTCGTCTGGAGGAGGTCGAGCCACCGCTGCCAGGTCGTGCGGCCGCCGTCGGCGTCCTTGGTGCCGACGGGGTCGTACGCGCGCTCCCCCCGGATGCCGGCCCCGACGACCGCGGCCAGGGCCTTGTCGTCGAGGTCGCGGGTCAGGGCGCTGGTCGCCTCGTAGGAGGCGGGGTAGGCGTAGGCGTCCACGGCCGCCGAGCGGCTGCTGGCGGACCCTCCCCACTCGTTGAGGGCGACGGCGTCCTCGCTGCGACGGGAGACGTCCGGGTGGGTGCGGGGCTTCCCCCCGGTGGCCTCGACCGCCCGCTCGGCGAGCACCTGGGCCAGGCCCTCGGACACCCAGCGCTCGTCGAACCGCTCGTCGGAGACCCAGGCGTGGGACAGCTCGTGGTAGATGAGGTCGGCGTCGAGCTCCTCGCCGATGACGATCTCGTCGTCACCGGGGTCGAACCACCCGTCGTACCCGCGGAGCGACGGCGAGGCGTCCTCCCGGATGCGCTCCAGCCCACCCGGCCACGGGGCGCCGACGAGCTCCTCGAGGGCCGGGATGCCCTTGGTGACCTTGCCGGCCACGAACCTCGACCACCTGGGGTCGTCCTCGAACCCGTTGAGCAGCAGCGAGACGCCACCGGCGTCGACGGTGCGCTCGTCCGTCCTCGCAGGGTCGCGCAGCGACACCACGGCCCAGGAGCCCGAGGTGCCGTCGGTTGCGGTCATCGTGTGCGTCGTGCGCGAGCCGCTCTCGTCGGCGGTGAAGTCGTCGCGCGTCGCGTCGAACGTCATCGAGGAGGGCGCGACGACCTCGACGGTGTTGTGCCCGGAGTCGCCGACGCCGTAGACGGCGAACGTCGCGTACCCCGGGCCGACGCGCGTGCTGTCGGCGGACCGCGGCTTCTCACCGGGGACGTCGAACGACAGCTCGATGGTCCGCGACCGGCCGTAGAGGAGGTTGGGGAACGAGATCCGGGCGAGCCGCGTCGAGGGGTCCTCGGTGCGCCGGAGGCTGACGTCGAGCGGAGCGCCCTCGCTGCGGGCCCGCACGCGCTCGGCGCCGGCGGGCACCGGGACCGTGAACGCGTTGTAGTAGTAGTAGAGGCTGCCCCGGTCGGGCGTGACGTTGCGCAGCCGCACCGTGACGTCGGCCTCGACGGTCGTCGCCTTCGCGTCGAGGACGTAGCGGCTCGTGGCCTCGGTCGCGAGGCCATCGTCGGCGAGCGCCGGCTGGCCGACCAGCAGCGCGCCCGCCACGAGCGCACCGGCCCACGGCAGCCGTCGCCTCGTCCCCAGAGCCCCCACCGCTCACACCTTCCGGCCGCGCCCCGCGCACGCGTCGGCGGGGCATCGGGCTGCAGCGTATGCCGGGTGGCTGACATCCGTCATCCGGACCGAGATCTCGCGGTGCATCGACTGCGGGGCTCAGGGCCTCGCGACCGTGACAGCGTCCCCCGGGCGGACCCGGCCGGGGACGACGACGCGGGCGTTGAGGCCGCGGAGCCGGAGGGCGCGCCCCTCGCGCCCGTTGACGAAGCGCATCGCCTCCGGGCCGAACCGCTCGACGAACTTGGCACACCCGGTGTGCGGCGGCTCGGTGACCTCGATGACCGCACCCCGCACCGAGGGGTCGCCGATGACGAGGCGGGTGCCCACCGGGAGGTTGTCCCGGGACAGGTCGAGATCGAGGTAGAGCTGGTCGCCGGCCAGCGCCCGGCGGTCGGGGTCGCGGGCGAGGAAGGCGACCATCGGTGCACTCATGACGTTGAGCTGCGTGTCGGGGTGTGGCCGCCCGTCCGGGGTACGGCTGCTCCCCCGCTCCGACCAGGAGTCGCCCACGAGGCCGACGGTCGTGTCGAGCTCCCCCTCCTCGAGCACCTCGCGCCGACCCTCCGTCGGCCGGCGCACGACGAGCTCGAGCGTGCCGGCATCCTTGGGCGTCGCGAGCACGATGGGCAGGAAGGCCTCGAGCTCCTCGGGCGTGCGGTGCCCGGGCCCGGTGTCTCCGGACGGTGTCGGGGTCGTCGTGGTGTGCTGCGCGCTCATGGCTCCAGTGTGACCGGCGTGGGGTCGTCACGGCCACGAGGTTCTCCAGGGACGACCTCCGACCGAGTGACGCATCCCCCGACCCCCGCCGACCGCATGACCCCTCCCACGCCGCGCGTCACGCGGGGAGCCGGAAGCGGTCTCCAGCCGCGGGCTCGAGGAGGCCGTCCTCCACGAGCGAGGCGATGCAGCGGTCGACCTGGCCGGCATCCGCGCCCGCGTCCTCGAGGGCGGCCCGGGTCACCGGCCCCGGGGCGTCGCGCAGCACCCGGAGCACCGCGCCGCGCACCTGCCGGTCGGTGCCGTGCCAGGCCTGGCTGCGCCGGGGCGGGCCGTCGTGCGCGGGACGACCCGCGGTGACCCAGGCGCACAGGTGCTGCACCGGGCAGTCGGCGCACCGGGGCGCGCGGGCCTGGCAGACCAGGGCGCCGAGCTCCATGACGGCGACGTTCCACGTCGCGGACGTCGGCCCGTCCTCGGGCACGAGGGATGCCGCGAGCGCCGACTCCGACGCCGTGAGCGCCGGTGCGGCGTGCGCGCGGCCCTCGACGACCCGGGCCAGCACCCGTCGGACGTTGGTGTCGACGACGGTCGTGCGCCGGCCGAACGCGAAGGCCGCGACGGCGGCGGCCGTGTAGGCCCCCACCCCGGGCAGCGCCCGGAGGGTCGTCTCGTCGTCGGGCACCTCTCCGCCGTGCAGCTCCGTGACGGCCACCGCCGCTTCCCGAAGCCGCAGCGCCCGCCGGGGGTAGCCCAGGCGGCCCCACGCCCGCACCACCTCCCCCGGCGACTCGGCGGCGAGGTGGGCCGGCGTCGGCCAGCGCTCCATCCACTCGACCCAGGCGGGCGCAACCCGGGCCACGGGGGTCTGCTGCGCCATCACCTCGGAGACGAGCACGCCCCACGGCGAGCACGAGGGGTCGCGCCAGGGCAGCGGACGGGCGTTCGCGGCATACCAGTCGAGGATGCGCCGGCGCAGCTGCGCGGTGGGGTCCGGGATCGCCGACACCGGGTGGGGTCAGACGTAGCGCTCGAGGATGCTCGACTCCGCCAGCCGGGAGAGCCCCTCGCGCACGAGGCGGGCCCGGCCCTCGCCGACGCCGTCGACGTCCATGAGGTCGTCGATGTTCGCGGCGAGGAGCTTCTGGAGGCTGCCGAAGTGACCGACGAGGCGGTCGACGATGGCCCCCGGGAGCCGCGGGACCTTGGACAGCAGCCGGTGGCCGAGCGGGCTCACCGAGGAGTCGAGGGAGTCGCCGACGATCGTGAAGCCCACGGCGCGCGCCCCGGCCGCCGGGTCGAGCAGCTCGGTGGAGTCGATCGCCATGAGGTTGGCGACCGCCTCGTCGAGCCGGAACCCGGCCCTGGCCTCGGGGAGGTAGTCGCGGATGACGAGGTCGAGGTCGTCGGACAGCCCTCCGGTGAGCTCCTCGAGCTGGAGGCTGAGCAGGCGGCCGTCGGTGCCGAGCTGGACGACGTACTCGGCGATCTCGTCCTTGATCCGGCGCACCATCTCGAGGCGCTGGAGGACGTTGGCCACGTCGCGGACGGTGACGAGGTCCTCGATCTCGAGGGCCGAGAGCGTGCCGGTCACCTCGTCGAGGCGCGACTTGTAGCGCTCGAGCGTCTGGAGGGCCTGGTTGGCGCGGGAGAGGATCGCGCTGGAGTCCTCGAGGACGACCCGGCGGCCGGCGACGTACAGCGCGATGATCCGCATCGACTGGCTGACCGAGACGACCGGGAACCCGGTCTGCTTGGCGACCCGCTCGGCCGTGCGGTGGCGTGTGCCCGACTCGCTCGTCTCGATCCGCGCGTCGGGCACGAGCTGGGTCGCCGCGCGGAGGATCCGCGTGACGTCCCGGTCGATGACGATCGCGCCGTCCATCTTGGCCAGCTCGCGCAGGCGCGTCGCGGAGAACTCGACGTCGAGCGGGAACCCACCCGTCGACACGGTCTCGACGATGCGGTCGTTGCCGAGCACGATGAGCGCACCGGTGCGGCCGCGGAGGATGCGCTCGAGGCCGTCGCGGAGCTCGGTGCCGGGAGCCACGGCGGCCAGCGTGGCGCGCAGGAGCTCCTCGTCGGACAGCACCGCTCCCACGATCTCTCCTCCTCCGCCAGCGTTCCCCCTGCCGCGGGACGTCGCGCCAGTCTGCGGCATCCTATCCGGGCGAGGGCCCCATCCCGCTGGGGATCTCGTGCAACCCTCGCAGGACGGCATCCCCGACCGTGCCGGCCTCCACCACCCGGACCCCGTCGGGCACCGGCCCGGCGCCCAGCACACCCGGTGGCACGACGGCCCGGGTGAACCCGAGCCGCGCCGCCTCGGCCAGCCGCCGGTGGGCTCCGGTGACCGGACGGATCTCCCCGGCGAGCCCCACCTCGCCGAAGGCGATCGTGCCGTGGGGCAGCGGCCGGTCGACGATCGAGCCCGCCAGCGCGAGG
This sequence comes from Ornithinibacter sp., assembly GCA_035703305.1. Classification (GTDB taxonomy): domain Bacteria; phylum Actinomycetota; class Actinomycetes; order Actinomycetales; family Dermatophilaceae; genus Fodinibacter. The sequence continues at coordinate 14,598 of DASSYJ010000075.1, forward strand.
CTGATGGCGAGGTCCGCCGCCGGCTCGGTCAGCCGCACCCCCCCGACGGTCGACAGGTAGGCGTCGCTGCCCCCGATCGGCGCCTCGGCGCGCTTGTCGAGCACCGCGAGGATCATGTTGACCCGGGCCGCGTCGAGACCGCTGGTGGCGCGGCGCGGGGTCGCGAGGCTCGAGCGGGTGACGAGCGCCTGGACCTCGGTGACGAGGGGACGGCGGCCCTCGAGGGTCACGGTGACGCAGGTGCCGGCGACCGACGCCGTGCGCCCGGAGAGGAAGAGCCCGCTCGGGTCGGCGAGCCCGACGATGCCGACGTCGGAGAGGTCGAAGCAGCCGACCTCGTCGGTGGGGCCGAACCGGTTCTTGACGGCTCGGACGAGGCGCAGCCGGGAGTGCCGGTCGCCCTCGAACTGGACGACGACGTCGACGAGGTGCTCGAGCACCCGAGGACCGGCGATCGAGCCGTCCTTGGTCACGTGCCCGACGAGGATGACCGCGATGCCGCGGGACTTGGCCTGCTGGATGAGCGACGCGGCCACCTCACGCACCTGGGTGACGTTGCCGGCCGAGCCCTCGACCTCGGCGCTGCTGATCGTCTGCACCGAGTCGACGACCACCAGCTCGGGCTCGAGCGCGTCGACCTGCCCGAGCACCGTCGCCAGGTCGGTCTCGCTCGCGAGGTAGAGCGAGCGGGCCATCGCCTCGATCCGCTCGGCCCGGGTGCGGACCTGGGCGGCGGACTCCTCGCCGCTGACGTAGAGGACCCGCCGCTCGCCGTGCTCGCCGGAGCGGGCGGCCCGGGCCGCGACGTCGAGGAGCAGGGTCGACTTGCCGATGCCGGGCTCGCCGGCGACGAGGACGACCGACCCGGGGACGATGCCGCCGCCGAGCACGCGGTCGAACTCCGGGACGCCCGTGCTGCGCGCCACGGCCCGGCGCGCGTCGACCTCCCCGATGGGCACGGCCGGCCGCTCGACGGTGGTCGCCGCGGTCGTGCGCACGGTGACGGCGCCGACCTCCGAGACGCTCCCCCAGGCCTGGCACTCCCCGCACCGGCCGACCCACTTGGCGGTCTGCCACCCGCACTCCGAGCAGCGGAACGCGGCCGAGCCACGAGTGGTGCGGCGGGAGGGGGTGGCGGCCATGCGGCACACCGTATGCCGGGCCGCCGACACGGCTGTACCGCCGCACCCCGTACCGCCGCACCCCCCTTGCCCGCAGCCACGCGACGAGGCCCCGGACCGTGGGGGTCCGGGGCCTCGTGGGGTGCCGCGATGGCGCGGCGGGTGCGGCTCGGCTCAGCCGGCGACGACGTCGAGCTCGACGGTCGCCTGCACCTCGGGGTGGAGGCGGACGAGCGCGGAGTGCGTGCCGGTCGTCTTGATCGGGGTGGGGACCTCGATCCGGCGCTTGTCGAGCTCCGGACCGCCCGCGGCTCGGACGGCGGCGGCGATGTCCGCGGTGGAGACGGCCCCGAAGAGGCGGCCCCCGGTGCCGGCGTGCGCGGCGACGGGGATCGCCCTGGACTCGAGGGTGCCCTTCATGGACTGCGCCTCCTCGAGGGACTTCACCGCACGGACCTCGCGGCCCTTGGCGATGGCGTCGACCTGCTTCTGGCCGCCCTTGGTCCACGCCGTCGCGAGACCGCGGCGGAAGAGGAAGTTGCGGGCGTAGCCGTCCTTGACGTCGACGACGTCACCGGCGGTGCCGAGGCCGGTGACCTCGTGGGTGAGGATGACCTTCATCTGGGTGGCTCCTTCTCGGGCGGGTCAGCGGGACGAGCTCGAGTACGGCAGGAGTGCCATCTCGCGCGCGTTCTTGACGGCGTTGGCGATGAGGCGCTGCTCCTGCACGGAGACACCGGTCACCCGACGGGCGCGGATCTTGCCGCGGTCGGAGATGAACTTGCGCAGCAGCGCGGCGTCCTTGTAGTCGATGTTCTCGACCTTCGCCGCCTTGAGCGGGTTGGCCTTCTTCTTGGGCTTGCGAATGGCGGGCTTGGCCATCGTGGTGCTCTCCTTCTGCCGGTGCTGGCCCGGCGGACGAGCCCTGGTCTCCCAGGGATGGTGTCGAACTGGTGTGGGGGTCGGCCGTCACCGTGGTGGGGCCGCCCCGGAGGTCGGTCGGGTCAGAACGGGGGCTCGTCGTAGCTGGGGGCCTGGCCCCAGCCACCGCCCTGCTGGCCACCCTGCGGCTGCTGGGGTGCCTGCTGCGGGGCCTGCTGGCCGCCCCACCCGCCCTGGCCACCCTGCTGGGGGGCCGGTGCGGAGCCACCGGTGGCCCACGGGTCCTGCTGCTGGCCACCACCCTGGCCACCGAAGCCACCACCGGATCCGCCGCGCTCGGCCTTGGTGACCTTGGCCGACGCATAGCGCAGCGACGGGCCGACCTCGTCGACGTCGAGCTCGACGACGGTGCGCTTCTCGCCCTCCTTCGTCTCGTACGAGCGCGACTTCAGGCGCCCGGTGACGATGACGCGCGTGCCGCGGTGGAGGGACTCGGCGATGTTCTCGGCCGCGTCACGCCAGATCGAGCAGCGCATGAAGAGGGTCTCCCCGTCCTTCCACTCGTTGGCCTGCCGGTCGAACGTGCGTGGCGTGGACGCCACGGTGAAGTTCGCGACGGCGGCCCCCGAGGGGGTGAACCGGAGCTCGGGATCGGCGGTCAGGTTGCCGACGATCGTGATGGTGGTCTCGCCTGCCATGGGTCAGGGGGCTCCTTCTGCTCGTACCGACGATGTGCGGTGGAAGGACCGCTCAGGCGCCGGGGCGCATGAGCTTGGTCCGCATGACCGACTCGTTGAGGCCGAGCTGGCGGTCCAGCTCCTTGGCCGTCGCCGGCTCGGAGGTGAAGTTGACGACGGCGTAGATGCCCTCGGACTTCTTCTTGATCTCGTAGGC
>DASSYJ010000004.1:0-18476 GCA_035703305.1 Ornithinibacter sp.
CAGCGCGAGCCGCCGCGAGGCGGTGCGAGCGGCCTCGGCGAGCTGCCGAACCCGCTCGACGTCCGCTGGGTCGATGCCCGAGGTGCGCTCTGCCATGCCCACAAGGGTATGCCGGGTCCGCGGCGACGTGGGGCGGTCGCCCAGCACGTGGCCGCCGCGGCCCGGCGGCGAGACGGTGGGGAGGGTGGCGCCGGTGGGCGTCTCAGTGAGGCGTCGGGTGGGCATCACAGGACAGCGTCGGGCAGGCGCCCCGGATGGATGCGTGCGGAGAGGTCCGGATGCTTCACGCCTCCGGTCCGGAACGCACCAACCAGGGGGTTGGATCATGACCGGTGCCGTCGAGGCATCACCCAGGGGGTTGGATCACCACCGCCGCCATCGCCGCACCAACCAGGGGGTTGGATCACCACTGGCGGCCAACGTGTACCAGGTAGGCGGTTGGTGCGGGGTGGTCCGCCTGGTGAAGCATCCGGACGTCCCTGACCGAGGTCCCTGTCCGCGGCCGCCAGCACCGCAGGTACTGCGCCGGCGCACACCGCAGGCCCCCGCCAGCGCGCCCGCGGCCGTGCCCCGCGGCGGCCGCTGCTACGGCGGCTGACCTCCACCCACTCGATGGCAGGATGGCGAAGTGACGACGATCCTCTCCATCCAGTCATCCGTGGCCTACGGCCACGTCGGCAACTCCGCGGCGGTGTTCCCGCTCCAGCGGCTCGGCGTCGAGGTGTGGCCCGTCCACACGGTGCACTTCTCCAACCACACGGGCTACGGCGCGTGGCGCGGCCCGCTCATGGCACCGGAGGACGTGCGCGAGGTCGTCACCGGCATCCAGGAGCGTGGTGCCCTGCCCGAGGTCGACGCGGTCCTGTCCGGCTACCAGGGTGGCGAGCAGATCGGGGAGGTCATCCTCGACGCCGTGGCTCGCACCAAGGAGGCAAACCCCCACGCCGTGTACGCGTGCGACCCGGTCATGGGCAACGCGGCATCCGGCTGCTTCGTCCACCCCGCCATCCCCGTGCTCCTCCGCGAGCGGGTCGTGCCCCAGGCCGACCTCATCACGCCGAACCAGTTCGAGCTCGGCTACCTCACCGAGACCGAGCCGGGCGACCTCGGGTCGACCCTCGACTCCGTCGAGCGGGCTCGCGAGATGGGCCCGTCGACCGTCCTCGTGACCAGCGTGCTCCGCCCGGACCGCCCCGAGGGCACGATCGAGATGCTCGCCGTCCACGGCGACGGCGCCTGGCTCGTGCAGACCCCCCACCTGCCCCTCAAGGCCAACGGCTCGGGCGACGTCACCGCCGCGCTCTTCACCGCTCACCTCCTCGAGACCGCGGACCCCGAGGTCGCACTCGGCCGCACGGCCTCGAGCGTGTTCGACCTGCTCCAGCGCACCCACGACTCGGGGCGTCGCGAGCTCCAGCTCGTCCAGAGCCAGGCGGAGATCGCGCAGCCGCGGATGCAGTTCGAGGTCCAGCGCATCCGCTGAGCCGCGCCCGGCCCGCGCCCGAGCGGCGGCAAGATCACGAGCCCGCGAGGACGCCGGCCCCGGCTAGAGCACCACGAGGTCGTCGCGGTGGATGACCTCCCGCTCGTATGCCGGGCCGAGCTCGCGCGCGAGGTCCCGGGTGGAGCGACCCAGCAGGCGGGGCAGCTCGCCCGCCGCATAGTTGACCAGCCCTCGCGCGATGACCCGGCCGTCCGGCGCACACACGTCCACGGCCTCCCCCGCGGCGAACGACCCCTCGACCCCGGTGATCCCCGCAGGAAGGAGGGACTTGCGACGCACCGTCACCGCCGTCACCGCACCCTCGTCGAGCAGCAGCCGTCCGCGGGCCGTCGTGGCGTGGGCCAGCCAGCGCTTCCGCGACGCCCTCGTCGCGGCCGCCGGAGCGAACACGGTCCCCAGGTCGGCGCCGTCCAGCGCCTCGCTCGCGTCCTCGAGCCGGGTCAGCAGCGTCGGGATGCCGGCCGCCCCCGCGATGCCGGCCGCCTCGACCTTGGTGACCATGCCACCGCTGCCCACCGACGAGCCCGTGCCGCCGATGGTCACCGCGTCGAGGTCGGCGGTCGTCGCGACCAGCGGGACCCGTCGGGAGCCGCCGTTCGTCGGCGGTCCGTCGTACAACGAGTCGACGTCCGTGAGCAGCACGAGGCCGTGGGCCCCGACGATGTCCGCGACGAGCGCTGCGAGGCGGTCGTTGTCGCCGAACCGGATCTCGTGCGTCGCGACCGTGTCGTTCTCGTTGACGATCGGGACGATCCCCAGCTCGAGGAGCCGCTCGAGGGTGCGACGGGCGTTCGTGTAGTGGGTGCGTCGCGTCACGTCGTCGGCCGTGAGGAGCACCTGCCCGACGGTGAGCCCGTGGTGCCGGAACGCCGCCTGGTATGCCGCGACGAGAGCTCCCTGCCCGACGCTCGCCGCCGCCTGCTGGGTCGCAAGGTCGGAGGGGCGCCTGGCGAGCCCGAGCGGGCCGAGACCGGCCGCGATCGCGCCGGAGCTCACGAGGACGACCTGGCGGCCGGCGCGCCGTCGCTCGGCGAGGACGTGGACGAGGGCGTGGAGGGCGTCGAGGTCGAGGTGGCCACCGTCCGGGCTCGTCAGCGAGGAGGACCCCACCTTGACGACGAGGCGCTGGCCCTCGGCCACGACGTGCCGCAGTCGCTCGGCGTGCCGCAGGCGCGCGGCGGTGTCCGGCATACCGATCAGTCCTCGTCGCCCACCGACGCCCAGTGGCCCGCACGCCGCTCGTCCGCCAGGGTCTCGCGGGCCGCGGTCTGGGCGTCCTTGCGGGCGTGGAACTCCTCCCGCCGCTCGTCGCGGGACTTGCGACCCTCCGGCTCGATGCGCAGGTCGGTGCCGCGCGGTCCGGCGAGCAGCTCGGCGCCGGCCGACATCGTGGGCTCCCAGTCGAAGACGACGGCGTTGTCCTCCGGTCCGATGAGCACGGTGGAGCCGGAGACCGCACCCGCGCCGAGCAGTGCCTCCTCGACGCCCAGCCGGTTCAGCCGGTCCGCGAGGTACCCGACGGCCTCGTCGTTCGTGAAGTCGGTCTGGCGCACCCACCGGGTCGGACGCTCCCCGACGACCCGGAAGACCTCGCCGTCGGGGGTGTTCTCCCGGCGCACCTCGAAGCCCGAGTCGTCGACGGCCCGGGGCCGGATGACGACCCTCGGCCGCTCGACGACCTTGGCCTCGAGCTCGGCCCGGGCGCCCGAGACGTGGCGGGCGAGCGCGAAGGTGAGCTCCTTGAGCCCGGTGTGGGCCACGGCCGAGACGATGTGGACCTCGAGGCCGCGCTCCTCGAGCATCGGCCGCACCATCTCCGCGAGGTCGCGCGCCTCGGGCACGTCGGCCTTGTTGAGCACGACGACGCGGGTGCGCTCCGACAGTGGCCGGCCGCCGAGGGAGTCGTCGGGGACGTATGCCGCGAGCTCGGTCTCGATGACCTCGAGGTCGGTCATGGGGTCGCGGCCGGGCTCGAGCGTCGCGCAGTCGACGACGTGGACGAGCACCGAGCAGCGCTCGACGTGCCGAAGGAACTCGAGCCCCAGGCCCTTGCCCTCGCTGGCACCCGGGATGAGCCCGGGCACGTCGGCGACGGTGAACCGCTCGGACCCTGCCGTGACCACCCCGAGGTTGGGCACGAGCGTCGTGAAGGGGTAGTCCGCGATCTTGGGGCGCGCGGCCGACAGCACCGAGACGAGCGAGGACTTCCCGGCGCTGGGGAAGCCGATGAGGGCGACGTCGGCGAGGGACTTGAGCTCGAGGACGATGTCGAGCGACTCCCCCGGCTCGCCGAGCAGGGCGAACCCGGGGGCCTTCCGGCGGGGGCTGGCGAGGGCCTTGTTGCCCAGGCCGCCGCGGCCGCCCCGGGCGGCGACGAAGGTGGCGTCGTGGCCGACGAGGTCCGCGAGCACCGAGCCGTCGAGGCGCTTGACGACCGTGCCCTCGGGGACGGCCAGGACGAGGTCGGAGCCGTCGGCGCCGTTGCGCTCGTCACCCGCGCCGGGCTTGCCGTTGGCAGCCTTGCGGTGCGGGGTGTGGTGGTAGTCGAGCAGCGTGGTCGCCTGCGGGTCGACCGCGAGGACCACCGAGCCGCCCTTCCCGCCGTTGCCGCCGTCGGGGCCACCCAGCGGCTTGAACTTCTCGCGCTTGACCGAGGCCACGCCGTGGCCACCGTTCCCTGCGGCGACGTGCAGCACGACGCGGTCGACGAACGTCGTCATGCCTGGGCTCCTCTGCTGGTTCCCCGACCTCGTCTGTCAGATCGTCGGCGACGCGCCGCTGGGCGGCGTGTCGACGGCATCCTCACAGACAAGGTCGGGGAGGCGGGTGGGGTGGTTCGGTCGGTGGGTGGGTGGATGGGCGGGAGGGCTCGTGGTGGCTCTCGACGGGATGCCGTGAGGGGCGGGCCCGCGCGGCCCGCCCCTCACGATGTGGTCATGGTGCCGGGTGGTCGCCCGGCAGTCGTGTCACTCCGCGGCGGCGGTCTCCGCCGGGACGATGTTGACGGTCTTGCGGCCGCGCTTGGAGCCGAACCTGACCGCACCGGAGACGAGCGCGAACAGCGTGTCGTCGCCGCCGCGGCCGACGCCGTCACCGGGGTGGAAGTGCGTGCCGCGCTGGCGGACGAGGATCTCGCCGGCCTTGACGGCCTGGCCGCCGAAGCGCTTCACGCCGAGGTACTGGGCGTTGGAGTCGCGACCGTTGCGGGTCGAGGACGCACCCTTCTTGTGTGCCATGTCAGTAGTCCTTCAGTGAGTTCCGAGAGGCGGTCAGGCGTCGATCGCCGTGATCTTGACCTGCGTGAGCGGCTGGCGGTGGCCCTGGCGCTTCCGGTAGCCGGTCTTGTTCTTGTACTTGAGGATCGTGATCTTGGGGCCCTTCGCGGCCTTGACGACCTCGGCGGTGACGGTGACCTTGGCGAGCTTGCTCGCGTCACTCGTCACGGTGCCCCCGTCGACGACGAGCAGCGGCTGGAGCTGCACCTTGTCGCCGGCCTGACCGATCTTGTCGATGAGCAGGACGTCGCCGACGGAGACCTTCTCCTGGCGACCACCTGCGCGCACAATCGCGTACACAGTCGTACTCACTTTCGCTACGGGTACGCCTCCTGTGACCGGCCGATAGCGACCCCGTGGACACGGGACATCGGCTCGGTGGGCGCACCGACGGACCAGACTACCGGTGGGCCCGTGGGCCCTCCAAATCGCTGCTCAGTCCGCCGCTGCCTCGGCGGTGGCGGTCCGCGGCGGGCCGGCGGGTGCCACGACCCGGCCCCGCTTCCGGCGTCCCCGCGGCTTCTCGGGCTCGGTCACGGCGACGACCTCGGGCTCCGGCTCGGCAGCAGCGGATGCCGGCACGGCCTCCCCCACGCTCTCAGGGGCGGCCTCGACCGTGGGCTCGGGCTCCTCGTCGGAGGCTGTGGTCTCGGGCGAAGACCCCTCGGAGGCCTCTGGTTCGGACTCAGCCGGCGATGCCTGCGCCGCCTCGTCTCCCACCTCCGCGGCATCCGGCTCGAGGGAGCCGACCTGGGCGGCGTCGACGGCGGCGTCACCCGCCTCGACCCGGCGCAGGGCCGCGGCGTGCGCGGCGGCGGCGATCTGGGCAGCCGTCGGGCCCGACGGCGTGCGCGGCTCCTCCAGCGGGGGCGCGTCACCGGTGCTCGTGGACGCCCCGCCTGTGGAGCTGCCGGACCCACGGCGCCCGCGGCCGGCTCGCGACCCCGACGGACCGCCCTGGCCGCCCTGGTCGGACGAGCCGCCCCGGTCGACGGGCTCCGTGTGGACGATGATCCCCCGGCCGTTGCAGTGCTCGCACTGCTCGGAGAAGACCTCGATGAGGCCGGACCCCACGCGCTTGCGGGTCATCTGGACCAGCCCGAGCGAGGTGACCTCGGCGACCTGGTGCTTGGTGCGGTCCCGGCCGAGGCACTCGAGGAGCCGGCGGACGACGAGGTCGCGGTTGGACTCGAGCACCATGTCGATGAAGTCGACGACGATGATGCCGCCGATGTCGCGCAGCCGGAGCTGGCGGACGATCTCCTCGGCGGCCTCGAGGTTGTTCTTCGTGACGGTCTCCTCGAGGTTGCCCCCCGAGCCGACGAACTTGCCCGTGTTGACGTCGACGACGGTCATCGCCTCGGTGCGGTCGATGACGAGGGAGCCACCGGAGGGCAGCCACACCTTGCGGTCCATCGCCTTGGCGAGCGCCTCGTCGATGCGGTGCGCGGCGAAGACGTCGTCCTCGGAGGTCCACCGGACCAGCCGCGGCGCCAGGTCGGGTGCCACGCCCTCGACGTAGTCGCTGACCTCACCCCACGCCTTGTCGCCGGAGACGACGAGGGAGGTGAAGTCCTCGGTGAAGACGTCGCGGATGACGCGGACGGTGAGGTCGGGCTCGCCGTGCAGGAGCACCGGCGCACCACCGCTCCCCGTCTTCCTGGCCTGGGCCGTCGCCGCCCGGTTGCTGATCGTCTCCCAGGCCTTGGTCAGCCGCTCGACGTCGGCACGGAGCTCCTCCTCGGACGCCCCCTCCGCGGCGGTGCGCACGATGACGCCCGCCGAGTCCGGCACGACCTCCTTGAGGATCGCCTTGAGGCGGGCGCGCTCGGTGTCGGGGAGCTTGCGGGAGATGCCCGTCATCGAGCCCTCGGGCACGTAGACGAGGTAGCGCCCCGGGAGCGAGATCTGCGAGGTCAGCCGGGCGCCCTTGTGGCCGATGGGGTCCTTGGTCACCTGGACGAGCACGGTGTCGCCCGAGGACAGGGCGTTCTCGATGCGGCGGGCCTGGCCGCCCTCGAGCCCGGCCGCGTCCCAGTTGACCTCACCGGCATACAGGACGGCGTTGCGGCCCTTGCCGATGTCGACGAACGCCGCCTCCATCGAGGGCAGGACGTTCTGGACCCGGCCGAGGTAGACGTTGCCGGCCATCGACGCCGTGGTCTCGCGCGAGACGTAGTGCTCGACGAGCACGCCGTCCTCGAGCAATCCGATCTGGGTCCGGTCGCCGCGACCGCGTACGACCATGACGCGCTCGACGCTCTCACGACGCGCGAGGAACTCGGCCTCGGTGATGATCGTGCGCCGTCGGCCCGCCTCGCGGCCCTCGCGGCGGCGCTGCTTCTTGGCCTCGAGCCGGGTCGAGCCCTTGACGGCGGTCGGCTCGTCGCGCTGGGAGCGCGGCTCGCGCACCCTCGTCACGGTGCCCGGCGGGTCCTCACCCTCGGTGTCGCCCGACGAGGCGCCACGACGGCGACGCCTGCGCCGACGGCTCGAGCCGGACTCGCCCTCGTCCGCCGACTCGGCCGGCCCGGTGCCGGACGGCTCCTCCTCACCCTCACCGGAGTCCACGGATGCCGTGCCCTGGTCCTCGTCGGACTGGCCGCGGCCGCGTCGGCCACGCCCGCCCCGGCGCCGACGGCTGCGGGAGCCGCCCTCGCCGTCGTCGGTGCCGCGCTCCTCGGCTGCACGGCCCTCGCCGCGCTCCTCGGCCGCACGGCCCTCGCGGCGCTCGTCATCGGTCGGCTCCTCGGCGGGCGGCTCCGCGACACCGGCGGGGGTCTCCTCCACGGCGGGACGCTCCGTCGGCGCCTGGGCGGGCGCGGTGGCGCGGCGGCGGCGGGGGGCGACCGGCTCGGGGGCCTGGAACAGCAGGCCGAAGCTCGGGACGGCCGGGGCAGCCTCGACGCCCGCCTCGTCCTCCTCGGCGGTCTCGTCCATGACGGCCTCGACGACCTCGACGACCTCGACGACCTCGGGCTCGGTCGCGGTCGCGGCCTCGGCGGCCTCCTCGGCGTCGCCCTCGCCGGGCTCCTGGCGGGCCGACCCGGCCTTCTCCTTCGGTGCCGACTTCTTGCGCGTCGAGGCCTTCTTGGTGGCCCGCTTGCGTGCCGCCTTCGGGGCAGGGACGTCCTCGGCGGGAGCCCCCGGCTCCCCCGCAGCGCCGGCGGCACCGTCCTCGGTGGCCTCGGCGGGCGTTGCGTCGGCGGCAGACGACTCCGTCGCGGGAGCCGCCACCTTCTTCGCGGCGCGTCGGCGCTTCGGCTTCTCGGTCGGGGCCTGGTCGGTGTCTGGGGTGGTCGGTTCGTCGTTCTCGGAAGCCATCAGGGGCCCCTTTCGTCACCCACGCGACGACGACCACACCGGTGACGGCCCGAAGGCCGGCTCCTCGCCGATCGCGTGGTGCGCGATCGCATCGTGCGGGGCGCACCCCGTCACGGAAGTCGACTGCTGCCCCGGAGCGGCTCGCGCGGGCGGCGCGGCACCTATCCGGAGCCGGCGGCGTCCTTGTCGGCGGCCAACGGGTCGGCCACCCCAGCAGCTGCGTCGGTCAGAGGGCCCTGGGCCAGCCGGGTCACCAGGGGTGGGACCGGTGGCGAGAACCCGGTCACTGCGCGCAGTGCGGTCAGGATGTCGTCGGGGCGCACGGACGGTGTGGTGTGCCGTACGACCACCCGAAGTATCGCACACCCCTCCTCGTCGACCTCCGTGACAGCCATCGCCACGACGGCCGCGCGCGTGTCGAAGGTTCGCGGCCCGGTCTTGAACGTGCGGGTCGCCTCCGCGACGTCGCACGCGAGGTATGCCGTGACGGCATCCTCGAGGGCGGACGGGTCCGCCCCGCGCACCTCGAGGCGCCACTCGCTCGCCTCGAGCCGGTCGGCCAGGGTGCCGGGCCCGGCCTCCACGACCTCGAGGACGTCGAGCCCGGACGGCAGTGCGTCGTCCAGGGCCTCTCGCACCGAGTCGGGGTCGACGCGCTCGGTGACGCGGATCTCGAAGTACTCAGCCTCGCTCGCCGTGCCGGTCGGGGCCGCGTTCGCGTACGAGATGAGCGGGTGCGGGTGGAAGCCGGCCGAGAAGGCCATCGGGACCCCTGCGCGACGCAGCGCCCGCTCGAGGGCCCGGGCGAAGTCGCGGGTCGAGGAGAACCGCAGCCGGCCCCGCTTCGCGTAGCGGATCCGGAGCTTCTGGACGGAGGGGGGTGGCGGGGGTCCGTCGGGCGTGCGCTGGCGGGCCATGGGTGGAGAGCCTAGTCGTGGCGGTCGCGAGGGTACGAAAACAGGCGGTGCGACGGCATACCACGACGGAATGCGTGGCGAACCTCGCCTTCCGCCCACGGCATCCGCGCGGATAGGGTGCCCGCATGGCTCCCATCGACCGTGCCCGCCTGACCGAGCTGCTCGCCGCCGAGCAGGCGACCTACACCGAGCGGCACCCCCGCAGCCGGGAGCTCTTCGAGCAGGCGGGGAACCTCTTCGGCCGGGTGCCCATGACGTGGATGAACATGTGGAGCGGGGGGTTCCCGATCTACCTCGACCACGCCCGCGGCAACCGGATCTCGGACGTCGACGGCCACACCTACGTCGACTTCGCGCTCGGGGACACCGGGGCGATGGCGGGGCACTCCCCCAGGGCGACCGTCCAGGCCGTGGGGCGACGGATGGGCGACCTCGGGGGCATCACGACGATGCTGCCCACGGAGGACGCGCAGTGGGTGGGCGAGGAGCTCACCCGGCGTTTCGGTATGCCGTTGTGGAGCTTCACGCTGTCCGCCACCGACGCCAACCGGTGGGCGGTCCGGCTGGCCCGGCTGGCGACCGGGAAGCCGAAGCTGCTCGTCTTCGGCTACTGCTACCACGGGTCGGTCGACGAGACGTTCGCGGTGCCGGGGCCGGACGGCAAGGCCGAGTCACGACCGGGGAACGTCGCGCCCCCGGTGCCGCTCGAGCTCACGACGCGGGCCGCCACGTGGAACGACCTCGCGTCGGTCGAGCGCGAGCTCGCCCATGGTGACGTCGCGGCCATCCTCACCGAGCCGGCTCTGACCAACATCGGGATCGTGCTGCCGGAGCCGGGCTTCATGGAGGGCCTCCGCGAGCTGGCGACCCGCTACGGCGCGCTCCTCATGATCGACGAGACCCACACCTTCTCGGCCGGCTGGGGCGGTGCGACCCGGGAGTGGGGCCTCCAGCCGGACATCTTCGTCATCGGCAAGTCGATCGGCGGCGGCATCCCCTCCGGCGCCTACGGCATCAGCACGGAGGTGGCCGCCGCGATCACCCGGCACACCGAGGCCGGGGACGCGGACCTCGTCGACGTCGGCGGGGTTGGCGGCACGCTGGCCGGGAACGCCCTGTCGACGACCGCGATGCGGGCCACCCTCGGCGAGGTGCTGACCGAGGCGGCCTTCGCCCACATGACCGAGCTCGCCACGGCATTCACCGAAGGGGTGCAGGCAACCCTCGACGACCTCGACGTCCCCTGGTCGGTGAGCCAGCTCGGTGCGCGGTCGGAGTACCGGTTCGCCAGGCCCGCCCCGAGGAGCGGCGAGGAGTCGGCCGCCGCGCACGACGAGGAGATCGACGCCTACATGCACCTCGCGATGTGCAACCGTGGCATCCTCATGACGCCCTTCCACAACATGGCGCTCATGTGCCCCGAGACCAGCCGGGCGGACGTCGACCGGCACACGGCGACGTTCCGCGAGGTCGTGGGCGCCCTCTACGCCTGACCCCCCCGCGACGCGTCTCAACTTTCCCGCCCGATGCGAGGACCTTCATCTGGACACCGGATCTGATGTGGCGCGTACCTGAAGGTTGTCGCACCGGGCGGGAAAGTTGAGGCGGGGTGGCGGGCGCCCGGGGAGTCAGTCGCCGAAGCGCTCGCGGATCCGCACGAGCTCGACCGCGTGCGCGTCCAGGGCCCGGTCCTCGTCGTTCACCGGGACCCACGAGGGACAGGGCACCGCGCGCCGGTCCGCGTCGATACCGACGAAGACCGTGCGGCAGTACGTCGTGAGCTGCATCCCGTCCGGACCGGATGCCGGGTCACCGGAGCGCACGTGGACACCGATGTGCATCGACGTGCGGCCCGTGTGCAGGAGCCGCGCCTCCACCTCGACGAGGTGCCCGATCCGCAGCGGGCGGTAGAACCGCACCCCACCCGTGAAGATCGCGACGTTGTCGACGCCGCCCGTCCATTGCGTCGCCAGGACGTATGCGGCCTCGTCGATCCAGCGCATGACGATGCCGCCGTGGACCTTCCCGCCCCAGTTGACGTCGGTCGGGGCGGCGAGGAAGCGCATGACGACGCGGGGAGCCGTCCCGGCATCCGTGTAGGACTGCCCTGCCATCGCGGCCTCGACCTCGGCCCGCAGCTCGGCCCGCCGCACCGCCCACCGCTGCTGGAGCTCCTCCCCGAGCGTCCGCGGCACGAAGTCCCGGACCGGCGTCGACCGCCCCTGCTCGTCGACCGCGACGAAGATGATGAGGCAGCGGGTGGCAGGCACGAGCTCGCGGGTGCGCGGCTGCCCCGAGGCGACGTCGACGGTGATGTGCATCGAGGTCCGGCCCGTGTGCACGACCCGGGCGGTCACCTCGACGAGCTCCCCCACCTCGACCGGCCGGGTGAACCGGACGTTGCCGACGTATGCCGTGACGGCGTACGTGCCGCTCCAGCCGGCCGCCGCGGCATACCCGGCCTTGTCGATCCACTCGAGCACGCGTCCCGCCGACACCGACCCGGACCGGCCGGCATCCGTCGGCGCCGCGAGGAAACGCAGGGTGATGTCCGGGGACGGCGCCTCGCTCGAGCTCATGGACCCATCATGCTCGCGGGCGCCGCGGAGCGGCGGAGGGCCTCGACCTGCTCGGGGTTCCCGAACACGATGAGCGTCGACCCGGGCTCCAGCTCGGTCTCGGGCGGCGGGGTCGGGAGGAACGGCCCCTTCCGGGGCTGTCGGACGGCGAGCAGCTGGCACCCGGACAGTCCGGGGACGTCGACGTCGCCGACGCTCCGGCCGACGAGCGAGCTGCGGTCGCCGAGCCGCACCTGCTCGATCCGGAAGTCGAGGTCGTCCTCGTGCATGACCTCGTCGAGGAACTCGGCCACGTCGGCGTAGAGCGCGAAGGACGCCATCCGACGGCCACCGATGAGCTGCGGGTTCACGGCGCGGGTGGCGCCGGCCAGGACGAGCTTCTCCTTGGAGTCGATCGTGCGGGCCCGGCTGATGATGACGAGGTCGGGGCGCAGCGCGCGGGCAGAGAGTGTGGCGTACATGGTCTCGGCGTCGGTGCCGAGCGCGCAGATGAGGGCCCGCGCGTGGTCGATGCCGGCCTCGCGCAGGGTGTCGTCGCGCGAGGCGTCGCCGAGGACGTGCAGCTCCATGAGTCCCTCGAGGCGCGAGGGGTCGGAGTCGACGACGACGACGCGGTGCCCCGTGTCGAGCAGCTGGCGGGTCGCCGAGCGGCCGACCCTGCCGTACCCGCACACGATGACGTGGTCCCGTAGGTGCTCGATCTCCCGGTCCATGCGACGCCTCCAGAGGTGCTCGCGCAGGTGGCCCTCGGTCACGGCCTCGACGAGGACGCCGAGGTTGTACAGGACGGTGCCCACGCCGAGGATGATGAGGGCGATCGTGAAGAGCTGGCCGGCGTGGCTGAGGGGCTGCACCTCGCGGAACCCGACCGTGGCCACCGTGGTGACCGTCTGGTAGAGCGCGTCCATCGGGCCGAAGCCGAGGGCGACGTACCCCGCCGTGCCCGCCGCGGTGACGACCATGAGGGCGGTCACCGCGAGGGCGATCCGGCGGATGGCGTCACGCCCCGAGGCCGTGCCCATCAGCAGCGCACGACGCCTGCTGCTCGTGCTGCCCGTGGCCACGGCCTCATCCTGTCACCGGCCGGCTCAGGGCAACCGGGCTTTGCGGGCCAACGCACACCCTTGGGCCGGCCACCGGGGGGCGCACGGGGCCGCGCGACGACGGTCTCGCGGTGGGCTGTCTCAGGGGTGGGCGTGCTCCGCGAGCTGCGTGCTGCCGGCCCCGAGCACGGTCAACGGGAGGAGGGACTTGCCGGTCGGCCCGACCTCGATCTGGGTGCCCATCTGCGGGCACACCCCGCAGTCGAAGCAGGGCGTCCAGCGGCAGTCCTCGACCTCGGTCTCGTCGAGGGCGTCGAGCCAGTCCTGCCAGAGCCACTCCTTGTCGAGCCCGGAGTCGATGTGGTCCCACGGCAGGACCTCGGCCTCCTCACGCTCGCGGGTCGTGTACCAGGCGACGTCGACGCCGGATGCCGGGAGCTCGGCCTCCGCCGCCGCCATCCACCGGTCGTAGGAGAAGTGCTCGGACCAGCCGTCGAACCGGCCGCCGTCGCGCCACACGGCCTCGATGACCCGCCCGACCCGGCGGTCGCCCCGCGAGAGCAGCCCCTCGACGATGCCGGGCTTGCCGTCGTGGTAGCGGAACCCGATGGCCGAGCCGTAGCGCCGGTCGGAGCGGATCGCCTGGCGGAGCTTGTCGAGCCGGGCGTCGGTCTCCTCGGCCCCGAGCTGCGCGGCCCACTGGAACGGCGTGTGCGGCTTGGGCACGAACCCGCCGATCGAGACCGTGCACCGGATGTCGCGCCGGCCGCTGACCTCGCGCCCGGTGTCGATGACGCGCTTGGCGAGCTCGGCGATCTGGAGCACGTCGTCGTCGGTCTCGGTCGGGAGGCCGCACATGAAGTAGAGCTTCACCTGGCGCCAGCCCGCGCCGTACGCCGCGGCGACGGTGCGGATGAGGTCGTCCTCGCTGACCATCTTGTTGATGACCTTGCGGATCCGCTCCGACCCACCCTCGGGCGCGAAGGTCAGGCCGGACCGGCGGCCGTTGCGGGTCAGCTCGTTGGCGAGGTCGATGTTGAAGGCGTCGACCCTCGTCGACGGCAGCGACAGGCCGGTGTTCGTGCCGTCGTAGCGGTCGGCGAGGCCCTTGGTGACCTCGGCGATCTCGGAGTGGTCGGCCGAGCTCAGCGACAGCAGCCCGACCTCCTCGAACCCGGTGGCGGCCAGCCCGCGCTCGACCATCTCGCCGATGCCGGTGATCGAGCGCTCCCGCACCGGGCGGGTGATCATCCCCGCCTGACAGAACCGGCACCCCCGGGTGCAGCCCCGGAAGATCTCGACCGACATCCGCTCGTGCACCGACTCGGCGAGCGGCACGAGCGGCTGCTTGGGGTACGGCCAGGCGTCGAGGTCCATGACGGTGTGCTTCGACACCCGCCACGGCACGCCCGCGACGTTCGGGGCGACCCGCTGGATCCGGCCGTCCGGCAGGTAGCCGACGTCGTAGAAGGCCGGCACGTAGACCCCGCCCGTGCGCGCGAGCCGCAGGAGCAGCTCGTGGCGGCCCCCCGGCATCCCCTCACGCTTCCAGGCACCGACGATGTCGGTGATCGCGAGCACTGCCTCCTCGCCGTCGCCGACCACGGCGGCGTCGACGAAGTCGGCCACCGGCTCGGGGTTGAACGCGGCGTGGCCGCCGGCGACGACGATCGGGTGGGTCTCGTCGCGGTCGGCGGCGTGGAGCGGGATGCCGGCCAGGTCGAGAGCGGTGAGCATGTTGGTGTAGCCGAGCTCGGTCGAGAACGACAGCCCGAGGACGTCGAAGTCACCGACGGGTCGGTGCGCGTCGACGGTGAACTGCGGGACCCCGTGCTCACGCATGAGGGCCTCGAGGTCGGGCCACACGGCATACGTGCGCTCGGCGAGGGCGTCGGGCCGCTCGTTGAGCACTTCGTAGAGGATCATGACGCCCTGGTTCGGCACGCCGACCTCGTAGGCGTCGGGGTACATCAGCGCCCAGCGGACGGTGGCGTCGCCGGCGACGTCCCAGTCCTTGACGGTGGAGTTCAGCTCGCCGCCGACGTACTGGATCGGCTTGCTCACCCGCTCGAGCAGGGGCTCGAGCGAGCGGAAGACGGACTGTCCGGGCATCCCCCAAGGGTAGGTCGCCGCGGGGCGGGTACCCAAAACGGTCGACGAGCGCCTCGCCGGGCGTGCCCACGCATGCTTTGCTGTGCCCATGACCACGGACACCACCGTCGACCTCGTCGTCCTCGGGCTGGGGCCCGGTGGGGAGTACCTCGCCACCCAGGCGGCTCGGGCCGGGCTGTCCGTGGTCGGCGTGGACGAGCGGCTCGTCGGGGGCGAGTGCCCGTACTTCGGCTGCGTCCCGTCGAAGATGGTGATCCGCGCGGCGAACACCCTCGCCGAGGCACGCCGGGTCGGCGCGCTGGCCGGGTCGGGGCAGACCGCACCCGACTGGAGCAGCGTCGCGACCCGCATCAGGGACGTCGCCACCGACGACTGGGACGACCGCGTCGCGGTCGAGCGGCTCGAGACGGTGGGGGTGCGCTTCGTCCGTGGTCACGGCCGGCTCGTCGCGCCGGGCGTCGTGGAGGTCGGCGGGACCCGGTATGCCGGGTCGCGCGGCGTCGTCCTCAACACCGGAACCGCTCCCTCGGCGCCACCGATCGACGGCCTCGCCGACACGCCCTACTGGACGAACCGCGACGTGCTGCGCACGGCCGAGCTCCCGGCATCCATGGTCGTCATCGGCGGCGGCGCGATCGGTGCCGAGCTGGCGCAGGCCTTCGCCCGCTTCGGGACGCGGATCTCCGTCGTCGAGGCGGGGCCGCGGCTCCTCGCCGCCGAGGAGCCCGAGGCGTCCGAGGTCGTGGCGACGGCCCTGGCGGGGGACGACGTCCAGGTGCTCACCGGGGTCACCGTGCGGTCCGTCGCCCACGCCGACGGCCGGTTCGGGGTGGCGCTCTCCGACGCGGAGGGGACCCCCGTCGACCTCTCGGCCGAGCGGCTGCTCGTCGCTGCGGGCCGGCGGCCCAACCTCTCGGACATCGGGCTCGAGTCGGTCGGACTGGACCCCGGCGCACGGTCGCTCGACACGGACGAGCGGATGCGGGCGGGCGACCGCCTGTGGGCGGTCGGCGACATCACCGGCAAGGGGGCCTTCACCCACATGTCGATGTACCAGGCGGCGGTCGCCCTCGCCGACATCCTCGGCCGCGACGGGCACACCGCGGAGTACCACGGCGTGCCACGGGTGACCTACACCGACCCGGAGGTGGGGTCGGTCGGGATGACGGAGCAGCAGGCACGCGATGCCGGGCTGCGGGTCGCGGTCGGCTACGCCCCGCTCGCCTCGTCGACCCGCGGCTGGATCCACGGGGCCGGGGGTGAGGGCCTCATCAAGGTCGTCGAGGACCGGGATGCCGGCCAGCTGGTCGGCGCGACGTCGGTCGGGCCGATGGGTGGCGAGGTGCTCTCGATGCTCGCGACCGCGGTGCACGCCCGGGTCCCGACCGCGACCCTGCGGAGCATGCCCTTCGCCTACCCGACCTTCCACCGCGCCGTCGAGACGGCGCTGGCGAACCTCGAGGAGTGAGGATGGGCGCGGGACGCATCGAGGCCGCGATGGCGGCCCACCCGCGCGAGCACTTCCTCCCGCGCAGGCTACGGCGCCGGGCGGCCTTCGACGGACCCCTCGACATCGGCCACGGCCAGACCAACAGCCAGCCCCGGACGGTGCGCGACATGCTCGAGCTGCTCGACGTCCACGCCGGGCACCGGGTGCTCGACGTCGGCTCGGGGTCGGGGTGGACCACCGCCCTGCTCGCCGAGCTCGTGGGGCCGACGGGGTGGGTGCTCGGGGTCGAGCGGGTGCCCGACCTCGTGCGGACCGGGGCGGAGGCGGTGGCGGGCGAAGGGGTTCCGTGGGCGCGGGTTCGCGAGGCCACGCCGGGAGTGCTCGGCGCCCCGGACGAGGCACCCTTCGACCGGGTGCTCGTCTCGGCGATGGCGTCGCGGATGCCGGAGGAGCTCGTCGCCCAGCTGGGTCCGCACGGGGTCCTCGTCGTGCCGGTGGGTGGGCGGATGCTGCGCGTCGAGCGCGACCGGAACGCACCCGAGGGCCGTCGGGTCACCACCCACGGCGCCTACCGCTTCGTCCCGCTCGTCACCGACTGACGCACCCGGCCCGCCCCGCCCCGCCGCTCCCCTCCTCTCCCCCTCCCCTGCGCTCCCCGACCTTGTCTGTCGAGGTGTCGCCGACACCCCGACCGGGCGCGTGTCGCCGGCATCCTGACAGACGGAGTCGGGGAGAGACGGCGGGCGGGAACGCGGCCCCAGTGGGTGGGGTGTGGAGGTGCGCGAGTGGGTCAGGCGGTGTAGTGGGAGTCGAGGTGGTGCTTGTACTTGTCGGCGACCACCTTGCGCTTGAGCTTGAGGCTCGGCGTGAGCTCGCCCTCCTCGACGGTGAGGTCGCTCTCGAGGATGGTGAACTTCTTGATCGTCTCCCACCGGTTGAGGCCGGCGTTGAGCTCGTCGATGTAGCCCTGCACCATCTCGCGGCACGCGTCCGAGGACACGATCTCGCGGTAGGGCCGGCCCTCCATGCCGTGCTGCGCGGCCCACCCCTGGATCGCCTCCGGGTCGAGCGTCACCAGGGCGGACACGAAGTGGCGGTCGGCCCCGTGCACGACGAGCTGGCTGGCGTAGGGGCACAGGCCCTTGAAGGTCGACTCGATGATCGAGGGCGCGACGTACTTGCCACCGCTCGTCTTGAAGAGGTCCTTCTTGCGGTCGGTGATGCGAAGGAAGCCGCGGTCGTCGAGCTCCCCGATGTCGCCGGTGTGCAGCCAGCCCTCGTCGTCGATCGCCTCGGCCGTGGCCTCGGGGTTGTTGTGGTAGCCCTCCATGTTGCCGGGCCCGCGCAGCAGCACCTCGCCGTCCTCGGCGATCCGCACGGCGGTGCCCGGAAGCGGCCAGCCGACCGTGCCGTACCGGTAGGCCTTGATGCGGTTCACGAAGGACGCGGCGCTCGTCTCGGTCAGGCCGTAGCCCTCGGCGATCTGCATCCCCATCGCGTCGAACCAGCGGGCGATGTCCTGGTTCAGGGCCGCCGAACCCGAGATGAAGAACCGGATCCGTCCGCCGAAACGCTCGCGGATCTTCGCGCCGATGAGCCGGTCGGAGACGGCGTACTGGACCGCCAGCAGCCCGCCGGGGTTCCTGCCCTGCTCGCGCAGCTCGCTGACCTCGCGGCCGACGCCGGTGGCCCAGGTGAAGAGCTTCTCCTTCACCCCACCCTCCTCGGCCATCATCATCTGGATGCGGCCGTGCGCCTTCTCGAAGATGCGGGGGGCGGCTCCCATGAAGGTGGGCTTGACGACGGCGAGGTTCTCGACGATCTTGTCGATCCGCCCGTCGATGGCCGTCGGGAAGCCGATCTGCAGCGGCAGGGTCAGGAGCACCTTGCCGAACACGTGCGCCAGCGGGAGCCAGAGGTACTGCAGGTCGTCCTCGGAGAGGATGTTGATCGAGGCGACCGCCGCACCCTCGTACGTCCACGAGTTGTGGAGGAGCCGCACGCCCTTGGGCCGGCCCGTCGTGCCGGAGGTGTAGATGATCGTCGCGAGCTGGTCGTTGTCGAGCCCGTCGATCCGGGCGTCGATGGCACCCGGGTCGCCCGCGAGGTACTCCCGGCCCAGCTGGCGCACCTCGTCGAGGGTGAGCGTCCAGGCGTCGGCGTCCGCGACCCCGTCGAACACGACGACCCGCGTGACCGCAGGGGTCGACGCGCGCACCGACCGGAGCTTCTCGAGCTGCTCGGTGTTCTCGGCGAACACGACCTTGGCGCC
>DASSYJ010000055.1:0-11234 GCA_035703305.1 Ornithinibacter sp.
CTTCGGAGGGTTCAGCCGTAGCCGCCCGAGCCGGGCCAACCCTGCGCGCCGATGTACCAGACGGCCGACGTCAGCACCACGGCGATGAGGAGCGAGAAGAGCAGGCCGCCCGCCACGGGGAGAAACCACCCGGGAGCCCGCCTGGACCGCACCGCGACCGCCTTGACCACCAAGGCACCGACGACGGCGCAGCCGAGGAGGCCGTGCACGACCACCCGCACTGCCACGGGTTGTCCGCCGGACGACGTCCCGAGCTCGAGGCCGAGTGTCCAGAGGCAGTGGTAGGCGACGATGACGACGAGCACGACAGCGATCCCACCGGAGACGCGGTGTGCGGTTCCGAGCCAGGAGGGCGCCCTGATGTGCAGCCTGCCGTAGATCCACAGCGCTCCGATGAGCTGGAGCACGGCGAGCACACCGATCGCCACGGAGAGCACGACCTTCATGTCGATGACCGTGCGGAAGCCGAGCGTCGTCGTGCCGGCGACCGTCGGGTCGTGCACCCTGCCGAACAGCCCGACGAGGAGCGCAACGACGGCTCCCACGGCGAACGCCGTCAGGGGGATGGCCATGCTCCTGGGCTGCGTGCCGTCCGCCATGGGTTCAGGATGCTCCTGCCCCGGGTCGTGCGGAAGCCGAACGCCGGACGACCCGCCGACGTCGAACGACAGGGACCATGCGCTATCGAGACAACGCCTGGGACACGGGGACGGCTGCTGGGACCGTCTGACCGGTATATGTGGACGATGACATCGTCGACCGAGCTCGCGCCCGCCCTTGACGTCGACGCCCGGCTCACCGAGATCGAGCGCGGTCTGAACCTGCTGCTCAACGTCACACCGGTCAATGCGGCCGAGGCGTGGGTGGACTTCGAACGGAGTGACTTCGCGACGACACCCTCGCTCCGGCTCAGGCCGTTGGACTTCGACCCGGACCTGGTGCGACGCGACCTCTACGACCTCGAGATCGAGGACGTCTCCGACCCTGCGCTGCACACCCTCTTCCGCGCGAAGCGGGACGAGATGGCCCGACAGGTCACCGCCCTGGAGGACCGCGACACGTCACGGTTCGTCTACGGGTCGCTGCAGCTCTACGGCGGGGTCGCCCAGCCCCTCGCGCTCGCTGCGGAGGAGCTGCTCGAGGCCATCCCGGCCCGGGGTCCCAGCACCACCAGCGTCACGGCGGGCGCGTTCGCCGACGCGGCTCGAGCGGAGTTCGACCGATACCGTGCCGTGTACCCGGACTTCCCCGTCACCGTCGAGGTGCGCGACGACGTCTCCGAGCTGATGGTGTCCTTCGGTCGGCTGCTCATCCCCGAGTCCGCCGCAGTGCGGGCGGACCGTGTCGAGCCCCTGCTGCACCACGAGGTCGGCACCCACGTCGTGACCTACCAGAACGGCACCCGGCAGCCCCTGCGCCTGCTGACGGTCGGCCTGCCCGGCTACGACGAGACGCAGGAGGGCCTCGCCGTCCTCGCGGAGTACCTCACCGGCGGGCTCGACCCGCGACGCCTCCGGGTGCTCGCGGCGCGGGTGGTCGCCGTCGGCATGATGCTCGACGGGGCCGGCTTCCTGGAGATCTTCGAGTCCCTGCGCACGGAGTACTCGATGCCGACGAGGACCGCGTGGTCCATCGCCATCAGGGTCGTCGTCGCCGGCGGGTCCGTGAAGGACGCGATCTACCTCCGGGGGATCACCCGCATCCTCGAGGCCATCGCGGAGGGCGGGAGCCTGGAGGTGCTCCTCGTCGGCAAGATGGCCCTGGACCACATCCCCCTGATCCAGGACCTGCTCGACCGCGACGTGCTGTCGGCTCCGTGGATCCGCCCGCGCTGGCTGGACGTGCCGGGGGCCCAGGAGCGTCTGGACCGGTTGCGCGAGGGCGCGTCGGTCACGGACCTGTATGAAGGGGAGGTGGCGGCATGAGGCTTGCCTTCGTCGTCAACGAGGTCGCGACCGAGGTGGATGAGTACACGACGACGCGGCTGGCGCGGGCCGCGGCCCAGGGCGGACACGAGGTCTGGTACGTCGGGGTCGGCGACGTCGAGCTCGGGGAGAGCGACGGCCAGCTCGTGGCCCGGGCTCGACGGGCTGCGTTCACGAAGGGCGACACCCTCGAGACCTTCATGGAGCGCACCAAGGCCGGCGACGCCCAACGGATCGTGTTGGACGAGCTCGATGCGCTGTTCCTGCGCAACGAGTCGATCGACGACCTGCAGGAGCGGCCCTGGGCGAGCCCGCTGGGGGTGGTCTTCGGCCAGATGCTGAAGGCTCGCGGCGTCACCGTGGTCAACGACCCGATGTCCCTCCTGCGGGCGACGAGCAAGCTCTACCTCGAGGAGTTCCCCGAGAGGATCCGGCCGCGATCCCTCGTGACGCGCGACCCCGACGCGATCCAGCGGTTCGTGGCCACGGTGGGCCACTCCGTCGTCAAGCCCCTCTACGGAGCCAAGGGTCGCAACGTGTTCATGATCGAGGACGAGACCGAGGCGAACCTCGCGCAGATGACGGAGGCCGTGCTCCAGGACGGCTACGCGATCGTCCAGGAGTTCGTCGACGGCGGCGAGGACGGTGATGCCCGGATCTTCCTCCTCGAGGGCCAGCTCCTCGAGTGCGACGGCCGGCCGGCAGCCTTCCGGCGGGTGCCCATGGGCAACGACCCGCGGGCCAACATCAGCGTCGGTGCCCGGTCGGTCCCTCTCCAGATCGGTGACGTCGAGCGCGGCATCGTCGACGCGATGAGCCCGAAGCTCGTGGCCGACGGCATGTTCCTCGTCGGCATCGACGTCATCGGGGACAAGGTCGTCGAGATCAACGCCGAGAGCCCCGGGGGGATGCAGAGCATCGAGAGGCTCTACGAGATGGACGTCTGCCCGACGATCATCGACGCCCTGGAGCGCCGGACCGGATCAGCGCCCTGAGCCCGACAGAGGAGGAAGCGATGGAGCGGCCACACGGGGTGCCGGAGTCGTTCGACGTCCGCACGGTCGTCTACCTGCGGCGTGGGACCACGCCTCCCGACCTGGACGAGGAGGCCTCGACGGCACTGCACCACGCCCACCTGGCGTACCTCGCCGACCTGGGCCGGCGGGGCATCATCGCCGCGAACGGCCCCCTCCTGGACCAGTCGGACGAGACCATGCGCGGGATGTCGGTCTACACGGTGGATGCGGACGAGGCCCGGCAGCTGGCCGAGCAGGACCCCGCAGTGCGGGCAGGACGCTTCCGGGTCGACGTGGCCCGCTGGGCGGTCGCCGCCGGACGGATCGCCTTCCCGGAGCAGGAGCGTCCTGTCGGTCGCCTCGTCCGGTTCGAGGACCTCTGAGCCGCGGGCGCACCACGCACCACCGTCGGCGCCGGCGGGCGCACGGCTGACCGGTGCGGACCGACGGAGAGAAGTGGCGCCCTCCACCTGGATCGAGCGACGTGGTATCGCACTCCCCCTCTATCTCCAACGTATAGCCCACCCGGGGGCTTGCGGCAAGACCCCCGCCGTGGCGCAGAATCCCGCCCTGGGCCGGTGATCGGAGCGGGGGTTCGGGTATGCGTGCGTCGCCGTGCTCCCCCCGGCCTCAGGGCTCGGGCCCGGCGGGGCCGATCCCTCCGAAGGCCCACGAGACCTCGCCCCTCGGTCCCTCACCGGCGGCCGCATCGCACCACACGCCCCTCTCCAGACTGGAGCCGAAGACGTGAGCCCCCTGACCACCAGCGCCTTCCACCTTCCCGAGCGCCTCGTCCGCAAGTCGGACCCGACCCTGATCGCGGGCGACGAGCGGCACTTCGCCGCCATCGCGCAGAGCCTCGAGGAGTCGGTCGCCGACCTGTCGGAACGCCTGCATGAGGCACGCCGGGCACCCGCGAACCGCGGCCAGGCGGCGCTGGAGCGTGACCTGGAGGTCCACCGGCTGACCGCACGCCTGCGTGCCCTCCGGCGGTTCGGGCTGGACCTGTGCCTCGGGCGCATCGTCGCCACGGAGGATGCCGTGCCGGCATACATCGGGCGGCTCGGGCTCACCGACCGCGACGGTCGTCGGTTGCTGCTCGACTGGCGCTCCCCAGCGGCCGAGCCGTTCTTCGGGGCCACCCACGCCAACCCGATGGGCCTCAGCAGCCGTCGGAGGTACCGGTGGAGCGGCGGCCGGGTCACCGACTACTGGGACGAGGTGTTCACCGCTGACGAGCTGGTCCACACCGCAGCGCTCGACGACCAGTCCGCGTTCGTCGCCAGCCTCGGAAGCAGCCGATCGAGCCGGATGCTCGACGTGCTCGGCACCATCGCGGCCGACCAGGACGCCGTCATCCGGGCCGGGTCCGGGGGTC
This sequence comes from Ornithinibacter sp., assembly GCA_035703305.1. Lineage (GTDB taxonomy): Bacteria > Actinomycetota > Actinomycetes > Actinomycetales > Dermatophilaceae > Fodinibacter. The sequence continues at coordinate 4,320 of DASSYJ010000055.1, forward strand.
CACTCGTCGTCGACGGCGGCCCGGGCACAGGCAAGACGGTGGTCGCGCTGCACCGCACGGCATACCTGCTGTACTCCGACCCGCGCCTGGGGCACCGTCGCGGTGGCGTGCTGTTCGTCGGCCCCCACGATCCCTACCTGGCGTACGTCTCCGACGTGCTGCCCAGCCTCGGCGAGGACGGCGTGCAGACGTGCACCCTGCGCGACCTCGTGCCCGAGGGAGCGGGAGCGGTGGCGGAGCCCGACCCGGCCGTCGCCCGGCTCAAGGCCGACGCGCGCATGGCGAGCGCCGTCGAGCCGGCCGTCACGCTGTACGAGGAGCCACCCACGGAGGGCATGGAGGTTGTCACGGCCTGGGGGGACGTCTGGCTCGGGCCCGACGACTGGGCAGAGGCGTTCGATGCAGCGGAGCCGGGCGCCGCGCACAACGAGGCCCGCGACCAGGTCTGGGAGGCCCTGCTCGGCATCCTCGTCGACAAGCTGAGCGAGGAGGCCGACCCCACGGGGGACGGCTGGGGAGGCGCGGGCAGGGATGGCGAAGACGACGGCGATGAGGACGTGTTCGACGCCTACGGGCTCGGCGGTGGGGACGCGCCGGGAAGCGTGCGGCGCTCGCTCGCGACCAACCGCGACCTCGCGGAGGCCTTCGGTCGGGCGTGGCCGCTCCTCGCCGCTGCCGACCTCGTCGGCGACCTCTGGACGGTGCCCGCCTACCTGCGCCGGTGCGCCCCGTGGCTCACGCGCGACGAGGTGATGTCGCTGCAGCGCGAGGACCCGACCGCCTGGACGGTGCCGGACCTGCCGCTGCTCGACGCGATGCGGCAGCGGCTCGGCGACCCGGACGAGGCGCGACGACGCACGCGCGTGGAGGCGGCCGCTGCTGCGGAGCGCGAGCGCATGGCCGACGTCATCGGCGACCTCATCGCGACGGACGACTCCGAGATGCACGTGATGGCGATGCTGCGCGGCCAGGACCTCAAGGCGGCGCTCGTCGACGAGGATGCCGTGCCGCGTGCCGAGCCCGACCTCCTCCTCGCCGGCCCGTTCGCGCACGTCGTCGTCGACGAGGCCCAGGAGCTCTCGGATGCCGAGTGGCAGATGCTGCTGCGACGCTGCCCGTCGCGCAGCCTCACCGTCGTCGGCGACCGCGCGCAGGCCCGGCACGGGTTCGCTCCCTCGTGGGAGGAGCGGCTGGCGCAGGTCGGGCTGGACCGGGTGCGACGCGCCACGCTGACCATCAACTACCGGACCCCGGAGGAGGTCATGGGCGAGGCCGAGCCGGTCATCCGGGCCGTCCTCCCGGATGCCAACGTGCCGATCTCGGTCCGCCACAGCGGAGTCCCGGTCGTGCACGCACCCGTGTCGGAGCTGCCCGCGGTCGTCGAGAGGTGGCTCGACACGCACGCCGATGGCGTCGCCTGCGTCATCGGCGACCCGGCGTTCGTGGCGTCACCGCGTGTGCAGTCCCTCACCCCCGAGCTGGCGAAGGGCCTGGGGTTCGACCTCGTCGTGCTCGTCGACCCCGAGGACTTCGGCGAGGGTATCGAGGGTGCCGTCGACCGCTACGTCGCGATGACCCGCGCGACCCAGGAGCTCGTCATCCTCACGAGCCGGTGACTCGCTCGGCCGGAAAGCGGTTGTCCCGCGGTGAGTGGCCGACGTAGCGTCGCGGCGTGTCCGACCTGACGAGCCGTCTCCGCAGCGACCTGACGGCCGCCCTGCGCACTCGTGACCGGGACTCGGCGCGAGTGCTGCGCACGGTGCTGTCCGCGATCGCCAACGCGGAGGCGCAGCCCGTGCGACGCGAGGCGATCACGGGCCCGCACTCGAGCGGCCCCATCGCCGGGGCCCTTCACGGGTTGGCCGCCGGGGAGGTGGCCCGACGACACCTCGACGAGCACGACATCCGTGCCGTCGTGGAGGTGGAGCGTGACGAACGCCTCGACTCCGCCGACGACCTCCAGGCGCGGGGTGCACTCGACGCAGCCCAGGCGCTCCGCGACGAGGCCGCCGTCGTGGAGCGCTACCTCGCCTGACGCCTCCTACTCCTGCTCGGTCAGGGTCATCCCGGAGGAGTCGTCGCCCAGGGTCAGCGTCCGACCGTCGGCCTCGAGAGCCGGCGACGAGGTGAGGAACGAGGACAGCCACTGGTCCTGCTCCATGAGCGCCTGCTCACAGGCCATCATCGTCGAGGCCATCGGCCCGGTGACGTCGAGGGTGCCGTCGTCCCACGTCGCAGCACCGTTCATCGTGTTGCAGCCGGCCTGCGCGGAGACCCTCCCGTCCTCGAACGTCAGGGTCACCTGGCTCCCCGCCACGAGGTCGTGGCCGCGAACCTCGGTGGAGGTGTACGTGCGGCCGTCGAGGTCGGGGCTGTCCCCGGAGCAACCGCCCAGTGCGAGAACGGAACCCAGCAGAGAGAGCGCGAGGATCGACGAGCGGATGCCGGTGCGCCGGCATCCGCTGGGCAACGTTCCCACCGCCTGGCGTTGCACGCGGGAGGGAGTGCGTGCGGGAGTGATGACGCGAGAGTGGTCCATGGAGGTCTCCTTGCGGTTGCCCGACGATAGCGCCGGGTGCGTCTGACCCCCAGTCGTTCCGGGAAACCGTGGGCGGCGCTCGGCGGGGGCGGACGAGCCGTCTGGCTGGGCCCTGCTCGGCGGCACAGGTCGTGGCGCCCGGGCGCAGCTCGCCCGCATCAAGGCGTCCTGACACCTGCTCGGCGGCCCTAGGGTCGGACCGCGGGCGACCGCCCGCGCGCAACCTCATGGGAGGCTGAACGTCATGCGTGGATCCGGTCTGATCTGGACGATCGTCGGTGTGCTGCTCATCATCGCGTTGCTCATCTACATCTTCTAGGCCCGCCGATCACCGCGGCGGGACGCCGCTCGACGTCCGCGGTGCCCCGCCGGCTCGGCGCGCAGCCCCGAGGTGTCCGCGCGTCCCTACGATGGTCGGGTGGGCTCGATCGGCGGCACGGGAGCGACTCCCCCACCGACGCCCCGGGACCGCCAGGCGTCCGAGACGCACTGGTGGGCCGGCCACGAGGAGTCGATGCCGCAGGGCCTCGACTGGGTGTCACCGCGCGAGAGGGCCCGGCTCGACGGAGTGCGCTTCACGAAGCGGCGCACCGAGTACCTCCTCCGGCGCTGGGTGGGGAAGCGGACCGTGGCCGCCCTGACCGGCCTGCCCTCCGACGCCGCGACGCTCGCCGGGATCGAGGTGCTCAACCGGGTCACCGGGGCGCCGTACGTCGTGCTGGACGGCGATGAGGCGCCCTGGGAGATCTCCCTCTCCGACCGGGCCGGCTGCGCCGTGGCGCTCATCGGCGCTGCGGGGTCGGGGGCCACGGGGACCCTCGGCATCGACCTCGAGGTCGTCGAGCCGCGCAGCGACGGGTTCCTCACCGACTTCCTCACCCCCGCTGAGCAGGACTGGGTGCGGAGCCGCGCCGGCGAGGGCGACGCGCTGGGGCCGGACGCAGCGGCCAACCTCGTCTGGTCGGCGAAGGAGGCCGCACTCAAGGTGCTGCGGGTCGGCCTGCGCGCGGACACGCGGACGGTCGAGGTGACCGTCGAGTCCCGGGCACGCAGCGACGGTTGGGCTCGCTTCGTCGCCGCCCCGCGCGACGGGCGGGTCCTTCCCGGATGGTGGCGCCGCGACGGTGTCTACCTCCTCACCGTCGCAGCCTCCCACGACCGCGACCCTCCGACGATGCTCCCCGGGGCGACCGACATCGCCCGGGCCGCCCCGGTCCACAGCTGGCTCGACCACCCGCTCGTCGAGGGCGACGAGTAGGCGCCCAGCCGACCCGGCACCGCTCCGAGGAGCCCTGGCCTACCCCGAGGACCGCGCCATGCCGCGCTCCAGCGCGTCGACGATGTAGGGCCGCAGCGTCGACGCGGGGATGATCCGGTCGACCGAGCCGACCCGCAGCGCCCGCTCGATGGTGTGGATGGCGTCGAACTCGTCGGCGACGTCGTGCAGCTTCTCCGAACGGACCTCCTCGACGACCCTCGCCGCCCGGGCCCGGAGGGTCGCCGCCTCCGGTCCGCTCGCGGAGGCGGCGTGCGCCCGGGCGCTCTCGACCCTGGGGTCGCGCTCGACGCGCCGCTTCACCTCACGGGCGAACACCGTCGCCGCGGCCGGGGCCCCACCGATGACGGACGCGAAGGACCCCTCCACCGCCGCGATCTCCATGGTGTCGGTGAGAGCCTTGGAGAACACGACGAACGCCCCGCCGTGGTAGCGCGAGACGACGACGAAGACGATGGGGCCGTCGAAGTTCGTGACCGCGCGGCCGATCTCGGCGCCGTACTCCAGCTGCCAGCTCCGCATCGACTCGGGTGACCCGTCGAACCCCGAGAGGTTGGCGAGGACGACGAGCGGCCGGTTGCCGCTCGCGGCGTTCACCGCCCGGGCCACCTTGCGCGAGGACTGCGGGAAGAGGGTGCCGGACGTCCAGGTCGGCGGACCGTACGAGGGCACGAAGCCCCGGCGCTGCACCGTGTGTGACTCGATGCCGATGAGGCACACGGGTATGCCGCCGACGGTGCCGTCCCAGACGATCGCCGTGTCCGCGTCCTGCCAGGCCCGCCACCGCTCGAGCGGCTCGACGTCCGCGTCGGCGACGGCCCGCATGACCGAGCGCATGTCGAACGGGAGCTTGCGCTCGGGGTTGGAGCCGGCGTCGAACACGTCACCGACCGTCGTGAACCCCGACTCTGGCAGGTCGGCGTGCGGCGAGGTGCGGACGTCGCGGTCGACCGGGTCCGCGGTCGGCCTCCGCCGGGGGTAGCGCTCCCCCGGCACGACGTAGGTGAAGTCGTAGTGCCGCAGCAGGAGCGAGCAGGCCTCGGGGAAGCTGGGCGCCCAGTACTGCGCCTGCCCGTTCGGGCCCATGACCCGGTCGAACCCGCCGATGCCCTGGTTGTCGTCCGCTGACACGGCGCCGGAGAAGTCGAGCGCCTGCTTCCCGGTGAGGACCATCGTGCTGGCCGGCGTCATGACGAGGATGCCCTTGGTGTGCATGAGCATCGTCGCCTCGGCGTTCCAGTACGGCTGGCCGCCGACCGTGATCCCCGTGATGAGGATGTTGACCTCGCCGCCGGCCTGGGTGTACTCGATGAGCCGGCGGAGCGTGAGGGCGATCCAGTCCATGTTCTCCGTGCCCGAGTCCATGGCGATGAGCGCACCGGACGACACGGCATACCACTCCACGGGTATGCCGCGCGCGAGCGCCAGTGCCAGCGCGGCGTTGACCCGCCGGCACTCCGGCTCGGCGAGGTTGCCGAGCCCCTGGGTCGGGTCGGCGAGGATCGCCACCCTCGTCATCCCGTCGGGGTGGACCGCGGTGCGGTTGGTGAGCAGGCCGACGACGACGTGGGCCGTGTTGCCGCCCGGCTCCCGGTCGACCGGGACCAGCTCGTCCCCAGCACCGAGGTCGAGCTCCTCGAAGCTGCCGGGCGGGAACGGCGAGGCGTCGCCCTCGGTGGGGGTCAGCATCCGGACGATCTCGTAGGGGTACGGGGTGCCGAAGCGGCTCGCGGTGAGGACCTTCTGGGCGTACGGCGTGAGGGTGCGCACCGGGTTCGGGCCCGGCATCCGCATCCGGATCGTCGGACCCCCGGCGCCGAGGCCCTCGAGGACGACGATCCGGTCCTCGAACACCGGCCGGCCGTGACCGTCGGTCTCGGGGATGGTCACGTGCAGGACGACCTTCTCGAGGCTGGCCCCGCGTGCGAGGCCCTCGTAGGTCATCGCGAGGTGGTGCCAGTCCTCCCGCGGGATGTGCCAGGTCGGCCGCACCCAGACCACGAGGCGGTTGGCCACGGGGCGCTCCCGGGAGGGGTAGCGGGCCATGGCGCTGCGCATGGAGGCCAGGGCCGCGAGCCCGCTGCGCCCGAGCCGGGGATAGGTGACCCGGCCGGTGCTGGGGTCGCGCAGGGGGGTGAGGTCGCGGACCTCGGCCAGCGCGAACAGCCGGTGGTCGCGAGGGTTGTCCTTCGCCACGCCGTCGAAGACGTAGACGTCCTCGGGCGAGGGCAGCCTCGTCAGCTCGAAGTTCGACAGGCGCCACAGGTCGAGGCGCTTGCCGAGCATGGGGTGGAGGTTGCGGTAGATCGTGTCCTCGACGAAGCCCGCCCCGGCCGGGTCCGAGCGGAAGGTCACGTGCTGGGTGCGGTCGCGCTCCGGCCCGCCGCCTTCGAGCGAGGTGATGGTGAGGTCGAGGCGGTGCAGGGGACGGCCGAAGTCGCACTCGGTGAGCAGGCCGGCCGCATCGGCCGCGGTCACGTCGATCTCCGTGCGGGGACCCTGCCGCCACACGACGAGGTCGACGACGACGTCGCGGTCCCCGGCGTGCTCGGCGAGGTGCCGGGCGATGACGTGGGACGCCTTGGTGAGGTCGTCGACCGGGAGGTACCCGGTCACGACGTGCACCCGCAGGCCGTCGAGCTCGTAGTGGGCGTAGGCGAGGTCGAGGCCGTCGCCGGCGTCGAAGTCGAGCCCGTGCAGGTCGCGCATCCGGTAGAAGCGGCGGAGGTAGGTCTCGAGCAGCGCCCGGCGGAACGCCGTGCCCCGGTCGACCCCGCCGGCGACCCCACCGGAGATCACGTCGGTCGCCACGCCGGCGGCCACCTCGGTCGACCCGTCGACGGATCCGTCGGTGGCCGCCCCGGGTGATGCCCCGGCAGCCCAGCCCTCCCGCGCCCCGAGCCAGGCGCCGAGCAGCAGCGAGCGCATCGGCTGGGGGCACCAGACGAGCCGGCCGATCCGGTCGGCACGGTCCGGCCCTGCCGGGTCGGCGGCGAGCTCGGCGAGGTGGTCACGCATCTCGGCCTCGGTGTCCGCGACGACGCGGCTCAGCACCGGCTCCTCGAACCAGTGGTAGACGACGTCGCGCGCGGCGTCGGTC